>NZ_BSBO01000023.1:0-68898 GCF_027924685.1 Sellimonas catena | reverse complement strand
TCCGGTTTTAATTGTTTTTTGGTCAATTCAATTATATCAAACCAGATGGTTTCATGCTATTTTATTGCCAGAACTTATTGAATTTTCAAGGTGCATAGGCACTTATTCAAGTGCGAAGTTTGAGTTACTAATACCAGGATTCTTTTTAAATTTCATGTGTTTCTGGGGAGAAGAGTACGGATGGAGGTATTTCCTGCAGCCGCTTTTGCAAAAAAGATACGGAGTCTGTAAGGGGCTGGTCCTTGTTGGTGTGATCTGGGCGGTGTGGCATCTTCCGCTTACGCTCTATTATTATTCCCCGGAAGCACCAATGCAGGAAATGGTTTACCGGATTGTATTCTGCATCTGTCTTAGTTTTGTAATGGGATATTTTTATATGAAACTAAACAGCATCTGGCTTCCTGCCATCTTGCATTGTTTAAACAACGGAATGGGCGCCTTGTTTACAAATCCAACAGCTGCGTCTCAGACAGAAGCACGAATTCTTTCCTGGCCGGATGTTTTTGTTAGTTCCATCATTATACTAATATTAACAATACCGTTTTTCGTTTTGTGTCACAGAATGAAAGAAAAATTCGTCAGATCGCCAAAACTATGCGAATAAATCAAAATTCTCACAAAATTTTTACATTATTTCTAAAAAAATTTGTTTGAAATCTCTCACAAATATGCTACGATGTTAATATAGATTAATTTATGTAAGGAGTGATAAGGTTGGGCGAATTGAAGAAAAGACAACTTGAAGTGATGGATGTATTGTGGGAATCCGGTGAACCTATGATTGCATCCGAAATTGTAAAAGCAAGAGAAGATCTGAATGTCAATACTGTGCAGGCTGCCCTCAGAAGCCTTGTTAAGAAGAACTATATTGAAGTAGCGGATATCGTTTACAGCGGGACAGTATTATCAAGGAGATATCGAACTCTTATTTCTAAGGAAGATTATACAAATTCCATCGAAACAGATTTAAATAAAATTCTGCATAACCCATCCTTGTTTGCACACTACATCGATCAGATCGAAGAACCGGACCTTATTACAAGGCTTGAAGAGATCGTACATGAGAGAAAAAAACAGTTGGATAATGAATAATAAGACTATTTTATAACACGGGATCAAAGCGGTCCCGTGTTTTTCTGTGCCATCACAGCCTTTTCAAGGAACTTGCTCTGATAGCGTCACTAAGACAGTATTGAATTATTAAATCTATCATTTATATTAATGTGACATTATAAAAAGAAATATTTTATTTACAAAGTCCTTGAAACTACTCCAACAATGTGATAGGCTATTTATTAATCAAGATAGGCAGCACAAAGTTAGTATGAGAGGTAAACAAGGTGAAAAAATCAAAATACAGAAAATGGATTCTTTTATGGGGATTCCTTGTCCTGACTGGATTATTATCGATCTGTTATACACTTTACGATTCCAGAATGCTCGGAGAAGTTTTCGATCAGGTATCTCCAAATTCCGGATACCGTGAAATGCATGACGATTCTCTCTATACGGTTTCTTTTCGAAGCAGGACAGATACTGTACAGGGAATCGAGCTTTTTCTGGAGAAGATGCCTGCCGGAAATGGAAAAGATATAAAAGTCTCTTTATCCCAAAATAATAAAAAAGCAGCCGGCTGGCAGATCAGCCGTTCGGAAGTATCGGATTCTGAAACCACATATTTTCCTTTGGAAAAAGCTTTGACAAACTGTAAAGGTGACAGGATTTCCATAGAAATATCAAGCAGTGGATATACGGGAGTGAGAATCGGCGTCAGTAGTATGGATGGCACGGAGACTCCGGCCTATCGTCTGATTTCCGATCCACTGTCCAAAATACTGGTGTTCTTTCTGCTTGCCGGGATTCTGATTCTGGGATCTACTATTTTCGCAGGTTTCTATTTGTTCAGGAAAAAGTCCTTCCGGACAGAGCAGGCCTTTGTCACTATTTATATTATTCTCTGTCTGGTTTCGTTTCTGGCCATTCCTGTTTTCAATACACCGGATGAAGACCATCATTTTTACCGGATTTATGAGTTGTCACAGGGCCATTTGATCTCAGACAAACAGGTCACCACGGAAAATGGGCAGGAAGTCGTACAGGTCGGAAGAGAATTTCCGAAAGATTTATGTCCGGATGATTTTGAAACAAGAGATGTTTCACTCTGGGATGTAAAAAATCATCTGGGTGATAAGGTGGATTCCACAGAAACCGAGTTTTGTGAATTTGCAAACACTGCTTTATACGCTCCGCCATCGTATCTTCCGCAGATTATCGGAGTGAAAATAGCAGATATATTGACGGATTCGCCGCTGTTTATGGCCTATCTCGGAAGGCTGATGAACACAGTTACTTTCGGTCTCTTGGTATTTTTTGCCATCCGCCTGTCCCCGTTTGGGAAGAATCTGATTGCGATCACAGCCTTGCTCCCAATGAGTATTCAGGCAGCTAATTCCTTGTCGGCCGATGGACTGGCAATAGGGATTGTTCTCCTTTTTGTTGCTTATATTCTTTATCTGAAATATACAAAAACAGAAGTGCTCCACAAAAAGGAAATAGCTCTGTTGTATCTGTTAATTTTCTTTTTGTGCTGCTGCAAAATCGTATATGTACCATTTTGCCTTCTACTGTTTTTGATCCCGCAGAAACGGTTCAAAAGCCGGTCTGCATACAAAAGACATGTGGTGACAGCAGCAGTTATGATTGTTGTTTTGTCGCTGGGATGGCTTCTGATTGCAACATCATTTCTGGGAGGAGTCAAAGCCAACGTCAACGTCGATACAGCTAAGCAGATCAAAGGAATTTTGAAGAATCCGATTCAGTTTGTCATGACATTTGTACGTACCTTGAAAGTATATCTGAAAGAATATCTGCTGCAGTTTCTGGGCGAGCGGATGGGATGGATGAACATTTATATTCCATCATTTTTACTTTATCCGTTTTTGATTATTCTTGGCGTGGAAGTCTGCATGGATCAGGATACTGGAAAGCATGTGTTCCCAACGTATCTGCGTGTTTTCCTTGGCGGAACATCCATCTTGATTTTCCTTTTGGTTTTTGTGACACTTTATGGACAGTGGACACCTGTCGGTTACCGGCTGATTGAAGGAATTCAGGGAAGATATTTTATTCCACTGGTATTTCCGTTTTTGCTGGCAGTAAAACCAATTCGCCGGATCCATGCGCAGCAGACGGGAAACAAACAAATACCGTGGAACAGTTATACATGTGTTTTGATCCTGAATCTGTCCGTATTCCTGGTTCTGGCTGTCCATGTGCTCGCAGATTGTATTTAAAAATCAAGACTTGAAATCAAATAACGGATAAGGGATAATGATTAAGTAAGGGAAATGTTTTAATAAAAAAATATTAAAAGGGAAAAGGTGTTATGAAAAATGGATAAAATCGCTGTTTTGATTCCGTGTTATAATGAAAGCCAAACAATAGCAAAAGTAGTATCAGATTTTAAAAAGTCACTTCCGGAAGCAAAAATCTATGTGTATGATAATTGCTCGACAGATCATACGGATCTGATTGCCAGACAAGCCGGAGCGATTGTCCGATACGAAGATAAGCAGGGAAAAGGAAATGTTCTCCGGAGAATGTTTCGTGAAATTGACGCCGAATGTTATATTCTCGTTGATGGCGATGATACATATCCGGCTGAACACGCCGGAGAAATGGCGGATCTCGTTCTGAATCATCAAAAAGACATGGTGATCGGAGACCGGCTTTCTTCTACTTACTTTACAGAGAACAAACGGGCTTTTCATAATTTTGGGAACCGTCTGGTTCGGCTTTTGATCAATGCCTTGTTTAAGAGTGAACTGAGGGATATCATGACCGGATACCGTGCGTTCAGCTATCAGTTTGTGAAGAGTTTTCCAGTCTTATATCGTGGATTTGAAATCGAAACAGAAATGACCATCCATGCTGTTGATAAAAATATGAATATCGGCAGTTTGATTGTCGACTACCGAGACAGGCCTGCTGGAAGCGAATCAAAGCTGAATACATTTTCAGACGGAATTGCTGTCCTGAAAACAATCGGAAATCTATGGAAAAATTATAAGCCGCTTCACTTTTTCAGCATTCTTTCTCTGCTGCTTTTGATTGTGGCCGCTCTTGTATTCGTACCGGTGGTTTTCATCCCGTATCTGAAGACGGGACTTGTTGCCAACTTTCCTACATTAATTGTATGCGGTTTTGTTGTGATTGCAGCGTTGATTTCCTTTTTTACCGGGCTGATACTGGATTCAATTATTAAAAAGGAAAAGAGGGAATTTGAGTTTCGGCTTCAGTTGTTACAGAGAAAAGAGGTATAACTTGAAAAAACTGATTGATCAGATCATTAAATTTACGGGCGTAGGAGTACTGTGCTTTTTTATTGATTTTGCCATTCTGTACTGTCTGACAGACTGGGCCGGATGGCATTATCTTGTCTCCGCAGCGGCCGCATTCACTGGATCAGTGATTGTCAATTACATTTTAAGTGTAAAATTTGTTTTTGATACCAATGAACGTTATCAGAAATCGAGAAATTTTACGCTGTTCATTATCTTCAGCATCATTGGCCTTCTTCTGACAGAGCTGATCATGAAGATCGGTGTAGACGGCATCGGTCTGAATTATCTACTTGTCAAAATAGGAGCAACGGCTATTGTGATGGTCTATAATTTTATAACGAGAAAAAAATTTCTGGAATAACTACAAAAGAGACGGAGTGACGTGCATGGATAATTTTTTTGATTTTGGATGGCTCAATTCAGCCTTTTCTATGGGGCCATTTATTACCTGTTTTCTGACTATTTCCATTTTGTTTATTTATATACACGTTGCAATATACAACAGCAAATATACTTTTCAATCTGGTGTAAAGGCAGCCTTCATAATTGTTACAATTATAATGCTCCGGATGTTAATCCCAATTAATTTTCCATTCACATATTCAATTTATTTTAAGAATATTCTAATGAAAATTGGTGATATATTATATTACCATTTTCATTTCTTTGGACGGATCATTATGCCATCAGATATTTTATTTGGCATTTGGATTATAGTATCATTGATACTTTTGGCACGGTTTATTGCTAGACGTATTTTGGTTCGGTCTGTGCTCAAAAAATATATTCTGAATGAGGAAGATTCAGAAGTGTACAAAAGATTTATTAAAAAATCTGGTATTCATTCTTTACGTATTGCAGTTACGCCAGAAAAAACTGCATCGATTTTTGGTGTAATACGTCCTATATTAATTCTACCTCAAAAAGGAATACTTGAAGAGGATTTGAAATTTATTATTCTACACGAGTTAGAACATTATCGTCATCACGACCTTTGGATTAAATTCCTTTTAGATGTTTTATCTTGTTTTCATTGGTGGAATCCATGTATTTATTTGTTAAAACGAGATACAAATTTAGCTTTGGAATTATGTACAGATCAAAGAGTTATAAAAAATTCTGATAAAAGAGAGAAGCTGGATTATGCTGAGTCTCTCCTTCGTGTATCTAAAGCATTTGCCACTGGCACAAATAAAACTGTTTCCCAGGTGCATTATGATTTATCTCTTGTAGAAAAAGGTTCGTTGCAAATTCGAGTTCAGCGATTGCTAGATGCAAAAAGAACCAAACGACATACCCTTTTTAATGGCGTGCAAACATTATTTTTGATTTCCCTTTTGATGTTTTCAATGTTTATTGTTTTTGAGCCAGCTTCACACGAAATACCAGAAGAAGTTCAATCTGATACTTTTTCTATCACACCTGATAATGCTTACTTAATAAAAGAAAAAGGAGAGTATCATTTATACGTAAATGATGAATATCTTAGCACTATTGATCAAACTTCTGTAGAAGAGTCTTTTTCTGATATTCCTATTATTAAAGAGGAGTAAATGGCGTATGAATAAACATATTAAAACAATTCTTAATGTATTTCTGTTATGTTTTCTGCTAATTTTAGCAGAAGTTCCAGCTTTAGCATATGAACAGCCTGAAACTATGAAAGAAACAATGTCATACAGAGCTGATGAAATTGTTTGGCGATATAAAATAATTGATGGAAAAGTTCATAAGAGACAATACAATACATGAACTCAAAAATGGATCGGAAATTGGATACCTGCGTAATCCTCCCCCTGCAAATTAGGACTGATTAATTTGCAGGGGATTTTTTTCCATATCTTTATTCACTTTTACAGTCAAACCAACCAATAAATTCCCAATCTTTCATAAAAAGTATAAACCAGGACCTATAATGAAGACATATATTTTATACGCAGTCCATCTTCCATTAAGTTATCTTTCGGGTATTTTTCAGTCAGCTTGCCGTTCTTTGGATGGCTTCCGCTATGGTTAGATGGGAAAATGAAAAAGACAGAGCTGGTCATCCTCAGCGGATATTGTATCATAGTCATGAGCAATACATCGATGATGATCACAATATGTTAGAATATCAAATCATCACACGGCGAATGTCCAAAGATTGCGGAAATTGATTCTATACCGGAAAACCAGCAGTCCGAATACAGCGAGGTTTTACGTGCAACTAACGAAGAACTGCGCAAATTCGCAGAACAATTGAATGAACTTTGCAGCCGGCTGACGCTGTGCGCTGTAGGAAGCCAGAACATGCTCAATACCTGTAAAGACCTCCTCGAACAGGAAGAGCTTTAGGAATCAAGGTCTCTTTCTCTGACCGCCGTTCCTTGTTCCGTCTTCTTTTAAAAAAGTGATTGACAAACATATGTTTGGACGTTATACTTAATTACAGAAAGAACAAACGTTCGCCTTTGATGGTGAATAGTTTTTTAGAAACCGGATACACTTTTTCAAAAGAGAAGACCTGACAGGGATCGATAGAGGAGGATTGAGACTATGCAGGGAACTACAGCTACGATTCATACAAGAACAGCCAGAAGCGCAGCCGCGAGAAAGCAGCACGCGAAAAGGAAGCGTGCCGCACGTAAGAGAAGATTTCTTTTTATCTTACTTCTTTTACTTGTAGCAGTTACATCATTTACTCTTGGAAGCTTTTTATCAAGTGCCAGAGGAAGCCGTGAGGAAGATCCCTCCTATTTCAAATATTATAAAAATATTGAGGTAAAGGCGGGAGATACACTTCACAGTCTGGCCGAAGAATACAATGAGCCTTCGGTCTCTTCTGACCGTGAGTACGTCAGTGAGATCCGAAAGCTCAATCACATGAAGTCCAGTGGTTTGATTCCAGGGCAGTCCCTGATCATTACCTATTATGACACCGAATATAAGTAGGACGTTTCCCATTTATGGCCTTCTGTACCACATACCCGGTACAGAAGGCCTGTTTGTTATCCTATGTTTTTCTTCTTTTTCCCGCGTTGTACCGCATAGTATATCGGTAAACCTACCAGTGTCAGCAGAATGCTGAATACCGACATGAGCCACGCACGCATACCGGAGAGGAACAGCTGGTTAATAATAATATAGATACCGCCTGCAATAGCGATCAGCGGAACGACCGGATAACCTGGTACCCGATAGGTACGCTGCAGATCCGGACGGTCTTTCCGGTATTTCATTACACCGATAAAAGTCAGTGTATAGAAGGTCCAGCTGGAAAAGACGGCCAGATCTGTCAAAAGATTAAACTGTCCTGTCAGTGCGAGCACAGCAGCGATCGTTCCGACCAGAATCAGACTGTTCGGTGGCACCTGATTTTTATTCAGCCTTGCAAGGCGTCTGCTTCCCGGAAGGCTTCCCTTGTCAGCCAGGAAATAAGCGACACGGGATCCGGAAAAGATAAATCCGTTGCACGCTCCGAATACCGAAATCATGATTCCAACCGATACAATACGTCCGCCCATATCCCCGAACAGCGCAATGGCCACCGCGGATGCAGGCGCTGAAAGGGTGGCAAGCTCCGATGCCGGAAGTACCTGAAGGTAAGCAATATTGACGATGCAATATACTCCTGTAATAATGGAAACTCCGCCGATGATAGCAATCGGAAGATCTCTGGCAGGTTTCTTCATCTCTCCGGCGATTGCGCCTACGGATGTCCATCCCTCAAATGCAAACAATACAGCGACAATGAGCTGTCCCATTACAACAGCCGGATTCAGTCCTTCTCCGATCATCGGCTCAAAAACCGGATAATTGCCGGTGCCTTTCCAAAATCCAAAAACAGTCAGAAGAATCAGCGGAATCATCTTACACACTGTAAAAAGGATCTGGATACCTCCCCCGATCTTGGAACCAAGCGTATTTAAAAACACAATAAAAAAGATCACAAGGATCGCAAGCGGTACAATCACCGCGTCTCCGACAAACAGCGCAGCCTGCTGTGCAAAGGCTACAGCCAGTGCCGAGATCATGGCCGGATAGAAGAGAACCATCTGAGACCATCCTGCAAGGAATCCAAGCTTTGGTCCGTAGATCCTGCTGATATAAGTCGGGATCCCTCCGGTTTCCGGAATCAGGATTGCGATTTCCGAAAAAGTAAGTGCGCCTGCGATACTGATCAGACCGGTAATCAACCAGGCCAGAATGCCAAGACCGGGAGCACCTCCTGTTGCGGTAAAAATCGCCTGTGGTTTAAAAAAGACACCGGAACCAATCACACAACCCACAACGGTTGAAGTGGCAGTTGCAAGTCCCAGGTTCTTTTTCAGTCTTCCTGAATCACTTCCCTGCTGCATCTGAAACCATCCCCTTTCCTCATAGTCTATCTATATTCATCATGCATACAGAAGTTGTCTCTTTTTTGTTTCTCTAGTAGATATGGGGATTACTCCCCATATCCCTACACAAAACCGTACGTGCGCTATTAACGCATACGGCTTTTCACTCTATATTTTGTACTCTATCTGTAAAACAAACTCACTTTAATACTTGGTTCAAGCAATGGAAATGTCCTGATATCTGCTTCCACCACATAATTCGTCTTCCGATACTGTACCATCTCTATGATTTCCCTTACTGCCTGATGGCAGTTCCTGTTTGGGCGAAACCCAAAGCTCTCATTATAAAACTTCGGTTCATAAATCTGTTCCAGTATCTGTGCAATCGCATTTTCCACCAGTTTATCTTCATAACAGGAGATTCCCAGTGGTCTCATTTTGCCCTTTGTTTCTTTCGGAATATAGACTCGTCTTGCTGGATTTGGACGGTAACTTCCGTTTTTCATCCGCTTTACAAGATTCGCCAGGTTTTCCTCCAGATTCCGTTCGTAATCTTCTTTTGTCACTTTATCAATTCCATACGCTTTTCTTTTATCCATCGTTTTATGGATTGCCTTCAAAGTGTTCTCATTGATATATGACGCAAGATTTTGAACCTTTCTGTCAGTTCTGTTTGCTTTCGCTATGTTGTACTGTATTCCAAGCAACTCGTTCACCATGTTCTTCAGCTCTCTTTCGTCTGCACAGTTTCTTATCACTTGAAGCTATAAAGTGCACAGCCCTTTTCTCCATCTGCTTTCACAGACTTCTACGATACTATGGCTGTGTCGGACTTCCTGCCACTCATTTGGATTCCTGACGCATTTCTTTGTTTCGGTTTCCATACCTTTTTTTAGAGGGAACGACAGGATCTCAGCTGTTCCGATAACATACTTATCATCAGCCTCGCCAAGCTCTCAGACTGGGGGATGCCACCATAACCTCGCCATACCGGTCACGGCAGTATTGTCTGCTGTGGATAAAAACACATCGACCATTTCCAACCTCATACTAATTTCCCAGCTCAATCACTTCACTTTCGTTTCGGCTCTGCTGCTCCCTGTCCTACGCTTAAGCCTGGCGTTACCGCTTTGGCTCCAAGGACTCGGTACAGGCGGCTGGCTAGACCTTACCTGATAGGATTTTCCTACTGTATAGTTATCAGCTTACCAATGCTTGCAGAGTTTCCTCCGCTCGCCAGGGGAAATCAGCTACGCTGATTTCACAGCTCGCACTTATGTCTGATAGTATAACATAAATCCGACCGCTCCGCGACTGTCATTCTTTATGAAATCTTAAGAAACTATTGCAAGTCTCCTTTAGATTTAGAGGGTATCCTATACTTAGCAAAGGAGGAAATGGACTATGAGCATTCAGATTTTGACAGATTACTTTTTACAATATGGAGCATTTTTTATTTTTCTGATTGTTCTTCTGGAATATCTCAATCTGCCGGGGTTCCCTGCGGGTGTCATCATGCCTCTTTCCGGTATCTGGGCATCCAAAGGAGAAATTCATTTTGGCGTTGTACTGATTCTGACCGTTCTGGCCGGACTGATAGGAAGCTGGCTTTTGTATTTAATCGGGCGCCTCGGCGGAAAGACCGTGCTGGGCTGGTACTTCCGCAAATTTCCAAAGCAGGAGCCGCTTATCCGGGAAAAAATGGAGATGCTTCGGAAGAAGGGATGCATTGGTGTCTTTATCAGTAAGCTGCTCCCTGTTGCCCGCACTTTGATTTCCATTCCTGCTGGCATGATCCGGATGAATTTCTGGACCTACACCGTCAGTTCTTTTTTCGGGGTATTGGTCTGGAATCTGGTATTTGTAGGTGCCGGATACTTTCTCGGTGAAACAGCGATACTGGCGTGACAGGACTTTGTGCAGGCAGAACAGTCTAAATCATAGAAGCGTAAGAAGATCCTGACGATAATGCCAGGATCTTCTTACGCTGTCTTAGTTTCTCATTGATCAGATTTCAGATTTACCGATAGGATTTCTCATAAATAGCAGCGCATTCTTCATCGCTGAGCGGCACGCGGTCACACATGAACAGTCCGCCCATGGTTGCACGTGCGTTTTGTGCCAGTGTCAGGAATTCAGACGGTTCCATACCGTAGTCGGACATTTTCAGATCCGCTACCTGGCAGTCTTCCTGGAGCTTTCCAAGTGCTGTGATGAAGTCCATCGGATCTTTGGCATCTTTCATGCCGAGCGCCTGTGCCATTCTTACGAAACGGTCATCACAGGCATGTTTTTCGATAAAGTGAGTGAAGTATGCCTTGGAGATCATGATCAGTCCGGCACCGTGCGGCAGATCGTGATGGTAGGCGCTCATGGCGTGTTCCATCGAATGTTCGCTTGTGCAGGCGCTCAAAGTCATGACTACACCGGACAGTGTATTGGCAAATGCCACATGTTCTCTCGCCTCAATGTCAGAGCCGTCTTTCACAGCACGGGCAAGATAAGCTCCGATATTTTCGATGGCAGTCAGTGCGTACATATCACTGATCAGATTAGCCGGTGCTGCAATGTAGCACTCCACGCTGTGGAAGAGGGCATCAAATCCCTGATATGCCGTAAATTTCGGCGGAACTGATGTCATAAGCTCCGGATCTACAACAGCGATGCGCGGAAAGAGGGAATCGTATCCTCCAAAGCCGATTTTCTCCTTTGTTTCATCATTGGAAATAACGCCATACTGATCGACCTCACTTCCTGTTCCGGCCGTCGTTGTCACTGCAATAATTGGAAGCTGTTCTTCTTTCAACGGAAGGGCTTTTCCGGTTCCTCCTGCTACATAGTCCCAGAGATCCCCGTCATTTGTTGCCATTGCGGCGATTGCTTTGGACGCGTCCATAACGCTGCCTCCTCCGAGTGCAACGATAAAGTCACAGCCGTTTTCTCTGGCGTATGCTGCCCCTTCCATCACTGTGGATTTCAGCGGATTTGCCATGATTTTATTAAATACGACAAACGGAATGCCGGCTTTCTCAAGCTCTTCCTGTGTACGGGAGAGTGCGCCGTTTTCGATCGTGGATTTTCCGTTTGAAATGATAATCAGCGCTTTTGTTCCAGGCATTGCCTGTTCATGAAGATGATTTAACTGTCCTGCTCCGAACAGGATTCTTGTCGGTACATACATTTGAAAACTCATTTTGCTTTACCTCCTGATTGACTTCTATTGTATTTACAGGTATAATTTCTTTGAACTTAACCTTCGTTTAGAATATACAACTTAAAGTCAACTTTAAGTCAATAGAAAAATATAAAAAACTGAAAAAAGGTGGTGAAAAGATGTATTATACGATCGGAGAAGCGGCAAAGAGAATGAATCTCTCCACGTCTGCTCTGCGCTATTACGACAAAGAGGGTCTGCTGCCGTTTGTAGAGCGGACAAGCGGCGGAATCCGGATGTTTCAGGATGAGGATTTTGACTGGCTTGAGATCATCGAGTGCCTGAAAAAGACCGGGATGCCGATCAAGGAGATCAAAGAGTTTGTAGACTGGAGCATGGAGGGCGACTCCACCATCGACCAGAGACTGGAGCTCATCAAAGAGCAGCAGGAAGTCGTGAGGCTTCAGATAGAGGCTATTCAGGAAAATCTGAAGATTCTGAATTACAAGCGCTGGTATTACGAGACAGCAAAGCAGGCTGGCACCTGCGACGTGCACAAGACAATGAAGCCGGAGGACATCCCGGAGGAATTCCGTGAGATTGCCCTTCACAATAAGAAAAAGAATATCGTTACGCTGGAAAGGCCGGGAAAAGGCAATGAAAGAGAATACTTATGACAATGAACTTTTTTTCAAGAAATACAGCGAGATGCTCCGATCCAGAGAAGGATTAGACGGTGCGGGAGAGTGGAGCGAACTGAAAAAGCTTCTCCCGGATTTTAAAGACCGCAGTGTCCTGGATCTGGGATGCGGGTACGGATGGCACTGTGGATATGCCGCTGCCAACGGGGCATCCCGTGTACTCGGAACAGATATTTCCGCAAAAATGATCGAGACCGCCAAAGAGAAAAACAACCGTCCGAAGATTACCTACCGTCAGAGTGCTATGGAAGATCTGGACCTGGAAGACGGATCATTTGACATCGTATTAAGTTCTCTCGCATTTCACTATGTCGAAAATTTTGAGGCGGTCGTAAAAAAAATTCACCGCTGGCTGACACCGGGAGGATATTTTACCTTTTCTGTAGAACATCCGGTATTTACGGCTTATGGAAGCCAGGACTGGTACTACGATGAAGAGGGAAACATCCTGCACTTCCCGGTAGATAATTACTACTATGAAGGGCAGCGGGACGCCGTCTTTCTTGGAGAGCATGTGACCAAATATCACCGGACACTGACAACGTATCTCCAGACACTTTTTGCAAACGGGTTTACGCTTCTGGATCTTGTGGAGCCGATGCCGCCGCAGGAGATGATTGATCTTCCCGGAATGAAAGATGAGATGCGCAGGCCGATGATGCTTCTGATCGCAGCACAGAAAAAAGACTGATGGAATTCATTTCCGTCAGTCTTTTTTTGTATTTTTTTATTCGCCGATCAGTACATCCAGTACGTCCCGGATTTTTCTGACCGGGATAATGGTCAGACGTTCTTTTACTTCCTCTGCCACATCTTCCAGATCTTCCACATTGTCCTGCGGAATGAATACCTTCTCGATTCCGGCTCTCTGAGCCGCCATCAGTTTTTCCGGCAGACCGCCGATCGGGAGAACATATCCACGCAGGGAAACTTCGCCTGTCATGGCATATTCCGTAGGTACTGCCTTTCCTGTCACAAGAGAGGAGAGGGCGGTAACCAGTGTGATGCCGGCGGACGGTCCGTCTTTCGGGATCGCTCCTGCCGGAATATGAATATGTAAATCGTGATCCTCCAGTACCTTTGTCTCTTCCGGATAATAAATTTTGACAAGACTCAGGGCAATCTGGATGGACTCCTTCATCACGTCTCCCAGCTGTCCTGTGATGGTGACTTTACCGTCACCCCGCATCAGACGGCTTTCGATATAAAGGATCTCTCCGCCGGCAGCAGTCCAGGCAAGGCCGGTCACAGTTCCCGGATCTGCCTCGGTAAGCCTCATGTCATGATGCAGCTGTTTTCTTCCAAGCAGTGTACGCAGATCTCCCGGCTGGACAGAGAGCTTCTCCTCCGGATTTTTCACAAGCCGGACAGCCAGTGCCCTGCACATGGCATCGATCTGCTTTTTCAGTCCACGGACACCAGACTCCATCGTGTATTCTGTAATGATCTGTCTTAAGACTTCTTCCGGAATCTCCAGCTTTTCCGCCGGAATCCCCATGGCTTTTTCCGCCTTTGGAATCAGGTGGCGTTTGGCAATCTGAAGTTTTTCTACTTCCGTGTATCCGCTGAAGGAGATAACCTCCATCCTGTTCAGAAGCGGTTCCGGAATGGTATCGGTTGTATTCGCCGTACAAATAAACAGAACATTGGAAAGATCATACGGAACATTGAGATAGTGGTCCGTAAAGGTATTGTTCTGTTCCGGATCAAGCACCTCCAGAAGGGCGCTCGCCGGATCGCCGCTGTAATCTTTGGAGAGTTTATCTACCTCATCCAGTACGACAACCGGATTGGAAGATCCGCTGCGCTTAATGCCCTGCATGATCCGGCCCGGCATGGCTCCGATATAGGTCCGCCTGTGTCCGCGAATCTCCGCCTCATCCCGGACGCCGCCCAGGCTGATTCGTGCGTAGGACCGTCCAAGGGCTCTGGCAATGCTCTGTCCGATACTTGTCTTTCCGGTTCCCGGTGCACCGGTAAACAGAAGGATCGAGCCGGACTGTTTCTTGTTCAGGGACATAACGGCAATCTGCTGGATAATCCGCTCCTTGACCTTCTTCAGGCCGTAGTGGTCTTCATCCAGAATCCGCTGTGCCTCATCCAGATCTACCGGTGAGGACTCCGGCATCTCCCAGGAAAGAGAAGTAAGGAAATCCAGATAATCATACAGCATTCCGTACTCGTGACCGTCCTGGCCTTCCTGTTTCATTCGTCCAAGTACTTTTTCCGCCTCTTTTCTTGCGGTCTCGTTCATTTTGGATTCTTCAATTTTCTTTTCAAACATCTGGATATCCGTCACATTTTCCGGATGCATTTCATCCAGTTCCTGCTGCAGATATCCGATCTGTTTTTTGATGGCTGCCTCCCGGTACAGCTGTTCCTGATCATCTTTCTGCGCGCTTTGTGCTTCCTCGGAAACTTTGGAAACTTCCACAAGCTCATATATGGCCTGCTCCATACGATTAAAGCGCTCCCTTTCTGAATCTGCCGCAAGAATCTGATATTTTTCATCCGGTGTCAGATTCAGATATTCCGTCAGTGTACAGACCGCTTCCTCCATATTGTTCCACTGAAGGATATAGCTTCTGGCCCACATTCCCCACTGGTATTTCTGCACAAACTGCAGAAGCGCACGCTGGATCCGTGTAAACCGCTCGGATTCTTCTTCCTTCGGCAGATCATCTACCTCTGCCCGGACACATGCCTCCGCCTCAATATACCCGTCGTGAATTTCGATCTCTGAAATATCTACCCTTTCCAGAGTATGAACATGGATACTGCCGTCTTCCTCGATCGAATCGATCCGGGCCGAAACGCCGATCGGATAAAAGTCCTCAGGCTGCAGTTCTTCCCGCGGTTTATTATCCCGCAGAACGAGGAAAAGGATTCGTTCCTGTGCTTCTATCTGAACCGGACTCCAGTCTTTTAAGAAATCATTCTTGAAATAGTAATTTACATCCGGAAGCAATACAAGATTATACATTGGTCTTACAATCATAAAACCCCTCCTTATTAGCCAACATACTTATTGAGTGCTAACGATTATAAAATAACATGATTTTCAGCGGTTGTCAAACAGATGTAAAAGAAAGGTTTATTTTGTCGTACAGCACCCGGTTCTAGTATATCTTTTACAATTTCCTCATAATTTTCTCACATTTTTCCGCTAAGGTAAATCTGGTGTAGAATTACACAATTATATTATGAAACTATCAGGATGAGGAGATATACAATGAATGATTATCATAAAAAAGCGGAAGCAGTCCTTCAACAGGTCAATCAGGTGATCCTTGGAGGACGAAGAAGATTCCAATGCAGATACCGACAGTCAGGAAGCAGAAGAAGAGGGAATCAGCCTTCGCTTATCCGAATATTTCCACGTATGGTATCTGATCCCTGCTCTGGCTTTCATCGTCATTCTTGTTCTGCTGAGGCGTACGATTCTTCTGAAACGTGCCGCCGGATATCAGGTGCGCCAGTCCTTTGGATATCTGATTCTGATCCTGCATGCGTGTGGAAAAATGAAATCCTTTCATGGGGCAGAAGCAGACTTTGCAGACATTTTGAAAACAACGGTACCGGTTCTTAAAAATGAAGAGATCCGGAGCATGATGGCCGCTGTCAATGCGGCCGCTTATGGCGACAAAGCGCCTTCTGAAGAGGAAAATGTGCTTCTTCGCGGAATCTGCCAAAAGACAGTACGGTTCTTCTATGCGTCCGCAAATCCGTTCAAAAAATTTCTGCTTCGGTTCTGGAATGCATTTTTATAAAATTTTTAGAAGAAGATTCTGCATAAATATGTTATAATAAGGTATAATTTGTCACAGTTTCCTGTGAAAATGAAAAGAGGGAAATAGGTATGGAACATAAAGGAACATGTCTTCTTGAGACGGACCGGCTGTATCTTGGCCGGTTTACAATGAAAGACGTCCATGCTGTCTATGAAAACTGGGCAAAAGATCCGCACGTCACAAAATTTCTTTCCTGGCCTGCACATGTCGATCCTGACCTTACCAGACAGATTCTTCTGGAATGGATCGAATCCTATCTAAAGCCTGATTTTTACCAGTGGAGTATCACGCTAAAAGACTGCCCCGAAAACCCGATCGGAACTATCAGCGCAGTCAAGATTGATGAGGAGCTTGAGAGCATTTCCATCGGATACTGTCTTGGAAGTGCCTGGTGGAACCGTGGAATTATGACGGAGACACTTTCTGCCATTATAAGCTTTTTCTTTGAGCAGGTGGGCGTCAACCGGATTGAAGCCTGTCACGATACAGAGAATCCTGCCTCCGGAAAAGTCATGCAGAAATGCCGCATGACATATGAGGGGACTCTTCGTCAGGGCGGGAAGAATAACCGGGGAATTGTGGATCTGGCCGTTTACAGTATTCTGGCAGAGGAGTATGCGACTTTATGAAAATCTAAAAAGAAAAGAGGTTGATGATGGAAAAACTCAGAGAAAAAGTAAAAGAATCTCTCTCAAGCGTCCTTCCGATCACTGTCATTGTGCTGCTTTTGAGTATTCTGTTGATCCCGATGGAAGTGGGAGCGTTTTCCCTCTTTCTTGCCGGAGCGGTATTCCTGATCTTCGGGATGGGATTCTTTCAGCTCGGTGCCGACATTTCCATGACGCAGCTCGGACAGGGCATCGGCGGACAGCTTATCAAAAAACGAAATCTTCTATTTATTGTCGGTGGATGCTTCCTGATGGGTGTTCTGATCACCATTTCGGAACCGGATCTTCAGGTTCTGGCAAACCAGGTGGCATCAATTCCGAACAGAGTCCTCGTACTGACAGTCGCAGTCGGGGTAGGTATTTTTCTTGTCGTTGCAGTTCTTAGAATTCTGTTTAAAATCAGTCTTTCACGTCTGTTGACGTTAATGTACCTTCTCCTGTTTTGGGTTGCCCTTGCAGCACCCGGTGAATTTCTTGCGGTTGCGTTCGATTCCGGCGGAGTAACGACCGGACCGATGACCGTACCTTTTATTATGGCACTTGGAATCGGTCTGTCAGCGGCCAGAAGTGATAAAGACAGTGCCAATGACAGCTTCGGCCTGATTGCTCTCAGCAGTATCGGACCGATTCTGATGGTTCTGCTCCTTGGGATTTTTTATCACCCGACCGACGCCGTCTATACAGCGGTCACCATTCCGGATGTAACAACTACACGGGATGTGATCGATCAATTTCTATGGGCACTGCCACAGTACACGGAAGAGGTGATCATCAGCATGCTTCCGATCCTTGCCGTATTTGTACTGTTTCAGGCGGCAACAAAAAAATATCACAGAAAGCAGCTTTTTAGAATGTGTATTGGTTTTGTCTACACGATTATTGGACTGATCATGTTCCTTGTCGGAGTCAATGTCGGATTTGCTCCAGTTGGAAATCTTCTGGGAGAGCAGATGGTTTCGAGTTCCTACCAGTGGCTTCTGATTCCGGTAGGAATTCTGATCGGATATTATATTGTAAAAGCGGAACCTGCCGTACAGCTATTAAATCATCAGGTAGAAGATATCACGGACGGTATGGTAACAAGAGGACAAATGAACATCTGTCTGTCGATTGGAGTAGCAGGAGCAGTAGGGCTTGCAATGATCCGGGTTCTGACCGGAATTCCGGTTTACTGGATCCTGATTCCCGGATACATTCTTGCTATTGGAATGAGTTACCGTGTTCAGCCGATCATTGTAGGAATTGCATTTGACTCCGGCGGTGTGGCAAGCGGTCCGATGACATCTACATTTCTTCTCCCTCTGACAATGGGCGCATGTACCGCACTGGGAGGAAATGTCGTGACAGACGCGTTTGGAGTCGTCGCCCTGGTTGCCCTGGCACCTTTGATCGCGATTCAGATCATGGGCCTTGTATATGAACACAAACTGAAAAAAACTTCCAGAACACAGGAACACATTCTGGAAGATACCATTATCGAATTGGAGGATGAAGAGGTATGACGCCACATTTATTCGCACTTCGTCTGCTGTTGATTATCACAGATACCGACACAGAGAAGAGCATCAATCATCTGTTTACGGAAGCAGAACAGCCGATTTATTACCAGTTCCGCGCCCAGGGAACGGCCAAAACAGAGATTCTTGATATCTGCGGTCTTGACGGAAGTACGAGAGTGATTACGGCCGCACTTATTCCAAAGAGTAAAATCAGCGAGATCTTTGAACTGCTGGAAAAAACCTTTGAGATCCGCAAGAAAGGGAAGGGTATTGCCTTGACGCTGCCGATCACAGGTGTCCAGGCAAGCATGCTTAACTTACTTAGTGCAGAACAGGAAAAAATAGCAAAAGCTCATATAGAAAGGAAGGTTCAGCAAATGATTAACGAAACTTCATATGCCATGATTACGGTGGCGGTTCGTGAAGGGTTCAGTGACGAGGTGATCGATGCCGCAACAAAGGCGGGAGCAAGCGGAGGATCTGTCATTCGTGGACGAAGAAGGGGAACAGAAGCCGTTGTACAGTTTTTAGGAATTTCCATGCAGGAGGAACAGGAATTTGTCATGATCATTGTGCCAAGAGAGAAAAAATCCTATATCATGAACGAAATCAGTTCTGCCTGCGGATTACAGACCGAGGCACACGGAATCATTTTCTCAGTACCGGTCGATGAAGTTCTCGGAATCCATGAACCGTAGAATAAGAAAATAAAAGTAAAAAGAAGACTGAAAGCCATGAGAACTTTTTTACATACTTTGTGTAAAATGATTTTTCATGGCTTTTTTACGTCCATGGCTTCTGAACAAGCTCAAAACAGCAGTTTGTCTGCACAATTAGTTTAGCGGACAAATACAGATTTATCCGAAAAAGTATGGCTTTTTCCTTTGTTTTATGTTAAACTACTCTCAGAAACCCCAATTTGACCAACGGCCCGCAACTGGAACATTTTTACAGAATTTGGAGGATTTTATTTATGGCTAAGCCTGCTACTTACCGTGAACAGGTAAAAATTGAAAATACCATGAGGCTTCGGGAATTTTTATCCGAACTGCCTCCTTATGTAAAGGAATATTTCCGTGCCAAGGAAACCACAACATCCGATAAAACCAGATTGTCATACGCATATGATCTGCGCGTGTTCTTCCGGTTTCTTCAAGAAACAAATCCCACGCTTCATGACAAGGCACTTTCCGAGATTTCTATTAAGGATCTGTCCATGTTAAAGCCCGTAGATTTTGAAGAATTTGAAGAATATCTCAAGGCCTATAAGACGCCTGATAACCGGACCGAAACCAACTCCCGTACCGGAATCGCCAGGAAAATGTCCTGTTTGCGCAGTTTCTATGATTATCTGTGCAAACGCGAACTGTTAACAAGCAATCCGGTCCGTCTGGTCGATATGCCGAAAATCAAAGAAAAAGCGATCATACAGCTTGATACAGATGAAGTCGCCGCGCTTCTTGATTATATTGAAAATTATGGAAATGATCTGACCGGTGTCAAACTGTATCATTATCAGAAACAGAAATACCGCGACATTGCAATCGTTACTCTCCTGCTCGGAACGGGTGTTCGAGTCTCCGAACTTGTAGGACTGAACATTTCTGATGTTGATTTTAAAAACAACGGCATCCGGATCATCCGGAAAGGTGGAAACGAAATGATCGTCTACTTCGGTGAGGAAGTGGAAAAGGCACTGAAAGACTATCTGGAGCTCCAGAGAAACGGCATCACTCCCCTCTCCGGCCACGAAGACGCCCTCTTTCTTTCCGGCCAGAAAAAACGGATCAGCGTCGATGCGGTAGAAAAAATGGTAAAGAAATACTGCTCCGCAGTCTCAGTCAAAACCATCACACCGCATAAGCTGCGAAGCACCTACGGCACTGCCCTCTACCGTGAAACCGGAGACATCTATCTGGTGGCCGATGTACTTGGTCATGCCGACGTCAACACGACAAAGAAACACTATGCCAAATTAAGCGATGAACGCCGAAGAAGCGCATCTAAGGCTGTGGTTTTGAGGGAAAAACTGTATACACAGTAAAATAAAACGGCCCTCCAGGCAAGTAGTAATCCGATGCAAATATAACGTTCAGAATAGAAAAAGCCGGAAATGCTCCATAAAATGGATTTTCCGGCTTTTTCTTTCTAAATTTTATTTCTCTACTTTCACTAGTCCTGCACCTTCAAAGAACTGTAAATATGCATCCTGTACCTGATCTTTATCAATGACATAGATCAATGTATATTCTGCTTCTTCTCCCGATTGGAGCTCTTTGAAAAATATGTGCTGTTTTTCGTTTTCTGTATTCTCCTGAATGTTCTGATAAACCGGCATCTCTCCGCTCAAAAACTGATAAGATTCAGATGCGTTAGTATAACGATATACCTGCTGTAACGTGTTGTTGACTTGCTGCTCATATGTATACAGAAGCGGTGCAAGCATAGTATCCACGGCATCTTCTCCTGCATTTTTTGCTTTCACGTGGACTACGACAAACTGTCCCTGTACTTTTTCTGCGTTTGTCTGATCTGGCGTTCCATTTTCTTTGAGCGGATATCTCTCATGTTCTTTCAAAGTACCATCTTCATTCAGCCATGATTTTATTTTTGATTCAAAATCCGGGATAAAATATTCTTCCGAAAATTCTTTCATATCAATCTGATCCTTTACACGGATTTCCTCTACCTGATATTGAATCTTTTCTCTAGTCGCTTCCTGTACTTCTTTGTTCTCGATGATCTCACCGATCTGATAAGTCGAAGATGTCAAAACAGAAGTTCCCTGAGCCTCGCGTAAGTCATTGTCTTCTTTCATTTGAGCAAGTTCTTTTTCAAATGGACAAGAAACAGTTTCCTCTTCGACTGTGATCTTCAAATTAGAATTCTTTTTTCTCCAGAATCCGGCACGCAAGCAGGAAGGAAATTCCAAGGACAACAATCCCAAGGATGATGCATCCCGGATAGATATATCTGCTCATCAGGGCCTCATTCAGCCAGCGGATTATGGCTGCCTGCTGATCCGGAAAATTATTTTCCAGAATCCGGAATCCAAAGAAAATTCCGAAAAAGACAATCATGAAACCGAAGATCAGCATAACCCGTCCCTTTTCCGCTCCAAACTTCAGATCCGCAGGAAGGGAAAATGCAAGCATGATAACCCCAACGAACGCACATACCGCTGTCGTGAGCAGTGTCGTCTTCATGTCAGCGCCGCCGCCCGTCAGGTTCTGAATGACTGCCAGAGCCAGGGCATAAACGACACCGAGGGCAATAATCAGCAGTCCGATCAGATATTTTTCTGCCACATACTGTTTTCTGCTGTAAGGCAGGGTCATCAGAAATGCCATACCGCCGTTCATCTCATCGTAGCTGAGAGTCATTCCTGCAATCAATGCACTGAGAATGATAACATATCCGGTCAGGAAAGCCTGATCAGTTCCGCTGAATACGAAAATAGCGGAAACAAAGACAATGATAAGCACCATTTTTTTCAGTTCACGCATCAGACATAAATCTTTTACTAACAATCCTTTCATACTGCTTCCCCCTTTACTGTCATCATAATGATTTCATCAATACTTCCTTTTTCTGCCGTGATGTCCGGATAATTTTCCATGTAGTACCGAATTTCATCCGTCAGGCAGCTGTACCCGTAGGACTCTTTCTTCTTTTTGAGAAGATGGCTGCGGTCGACTGTCCTGAAACGTTCTTCCGTCATCTTTAAAAGTCCGTAGGAGCTAAGCAGACGGTCTGTATCTTCGTGCAGGACAATCCGGCCTTCATGGATCATGTAAATATCATCACAAAGCCCTTCCAGATCCCCGGAAATATGGGAACTGATCAGAATCGCGCGGCTTTCGTCCTCCTCCATATATTCTCTGAGGAGTGTCAGGACCTCATCCCTTGCAACCACATCCATGCCGGCGGTCGGCTCATCGAGAATCAGAAGACTGGCATTGTGGCACAGCGCGATAAACAGTTTGAGTTTCGCTTTCATACCGGTGGAAAATTCCTTGAGCTTCTGATCCTGAGGGAGCCGGAACCGCTCCACAAGGGAAAGAAATTTCTCCTTTTCAAAATCCGGATATACTGCTTCCAGAATCTTCACCACATCTTTGATCATATAGACATCAGAAAAAGTACTTCCGGATAAAACCACGCCGATTTTCTGTTTTTCTTCGGCGGTCAGCTGATCGTGTGGTTTCCCAAACAGCTCCACGCTTCCACCATCCAGAAAAATCAGATTTTCGATTGCCTTAAAGGTCGTGCTTTTGCCCGCCCCATTTTCCCCAATCAGACCGGTAATGCATCCGGCCGGGACTTCCATCGTGCAGTTCAGGTGAAAATTCTTGTAATTCTTTTCGATCTTATTTACTTTTAACATAGCCTATTCCTCCAAAATGAGTTCTAAAATCTCCCGAAATTCCTTATCTTCCATGCCGTAGCGTCTGCCTTTCTGAATGGCCAGTTCAAAATCGGCTTCTACTTCTTTGCGCTGCTCTTCTTTCATCAGTTCCTGATTGGCAGCTGCAACAAATGTTCCCTTTCCGTGAATCGTCACGGTGAGCCCTTCCTGTTCCAGAGAATCGTACGCTTTCTTCACTGTCAGGGCACTGATCTTCAAGTCTTTGGAAAGACTTCGGACCGAGGGCAGGATGTCATTCTCCTGTAATGTACCATTGAGAATCATCCCTTTAATCTGTTCTACAATCTGTTCATAAATCGGAATCATGGAAGAACTGTTAATTATCAGTTTCATCTGGTTCCTCCTCTTCTTAATAAACAGTATATAACAGTATATAACTGTTGTCAATTGTTATACACTGTTTATTTTAAGTTTTTTGAGTTTGTCATCTATTACGACAGAAACAGCTGGAATTTTACACGGCTGGGCACGATCGATCATATTTCGGCAAAAGAGCTGAAGCAGATCCTTGGAGATGGCGATGTAACTGTTACATTATCTTTATAACACTGCAAAATAATTCTACAAGAAGGAAAAGCTGTGAATCCCATTTCGGGCCATTCACAGCTTTTTATTTGTTTCTAAAGTTCTTTACTTCGTTTTATTAGCCGAGTTTTGCGTACTCTTCATCTGTTACAGGTTCGCACCACTCATTCTGAGCATTTTCTCCCGGTACATCCATTGCTATATGGCTGAACCAGCTGTCTGCCTTTGCTCCATGCCAGTGTTTTACGTTTGCCGGAATGGTGATAACAGTACCCGGTACCAGGCTGACTGCTTCTTTTCCTTCTTCCTGATACCATCCTTCTCCTGCTGTGCAGATCAGAATCTGTCCGCCGCCCTTGTCAGCATGGTGGATATGCCAGTTATTCCGGCATCCCGGTTCAAATGTGACATTCGCAAGTCCAACTGCCGGAGAGCCTGCTGAAGTCAGTGGATTCAGGAAAGATTCTCCGATAAAATACTGTGCGTAGGCTGTGTTTGCCTGTCCTTTTCCAAATACGTTTTCTTTGCTGAATACTTCTTCGTTCATTGTTTTCATACTGATACCTCCTGCAGAACTAATTTTTCTTCTGCTGTTTTTGAATTTCATATACAAGATAATCGAGACAGTAGATCCGTCTTTCTTCCACATGCACCCGGTTCAGCAGCTTCTGACGGTGCTTTGACAGTAATGTCAGCTGTTTTCCGGTCTGGCCGGATTCTTCCAGTGAGAGAAATTCTTCTACCAATTTGTCATCACACCCGGCATCGATCAGGTTCTGAATTACCGCTTCGCTGTCCGGTGGTGAATGAACCTGTTTCCTCACAGTGCTTCACTCCTATCTCTAATTCTGTTTCTGATATCAGTATAGTCTTCTGCCGCCACAATAGCAAATACCTATTCATTATAATGGGACATAGCTTTTGATTATACATTCTATCATTCGTGCAAGCTATGGTTAATTGAAATCCTTACTGCAACATTGAAGTTGTAACTTCACATTGAAAACTTTATGAAGTTGTAACTGCATAATATCATGAGTAATTGCAACAGTTTTAAGCTGTTTTTCTGGCTTTGGATTGCCTTTTTTCGATTTTCCTTGTAAAATTTCTTAAAGGAAGACATGACAAAACACAGACTGCATTTTTTACTTTTCGCAGAAGTTGTAAATGCACCCTGTTTGTGTTACCTTTTTTACCGTGTCCTGTCTTCTCTAAAATTCCGGTTTACTTCTTAAACAAAGCCGGTGTAAGGGTTATGGAATCGGATGGGATCTTTTCAAGGCCCAGGAGGTTCGCAGTCTCCTGGCCGTAGATCTTGATAAAAAGATCTATAGGAGCCTGTCCGTTCCACTTTTTTCGCGGATAGGAATTGATGTGGTTCATCATTTCCCTGATCTCTTCTTCCGTATATTCATCCTTTGCATGATTTTTAGGTATGATATAACGGATCAATTCATGGTTCCGTTCACAGTTGCTCTTCTGATTTGTATTCATCGGGTCACAATAGAATACGCGGCACTGGATCTCTCCGGTCTCCATATCTGCTTCGATTTTTTCAGGATCGCTGAATTCGCTTCCCCGATCGGTAATAATAACCTGAAAAAGCATCCGGAACTTCTCATCTCCAAGTGCTTCCCTCAGCCGGCAGAATATTTCTGTTACTGATCCCGCTGTGTTGCGCTCTCTTAGGAACATGAGCTGTACGTCACAGTTGGTAAACAAGATTGTCAGCAGTGTCTGGCCGCCTTTGTGTATAACCACACTGTCCATCTGGCTGACTATGGCATCTGGATTCTGGCGCATATATTCTTCGCATTCTTCATAGCTGCGTCCGATATGGCATTTTCGATCTACCCTGAGAACCGGACCGCTCTTTTTACGTTCCGGCCTGCGTAGTTTCCTTCTCAGGTCTATATTTCTGGCATCCAGAAGACCTGCGTCAATATAGGAATAAGTTGTTACCTTTGGAAGTGGAGACCAGTCTCCTGTGTGCTTTGATCTCTCTGCCAACAGTAGACCGATCCTTTCCAATGTTTTTGGCGATCTGTGCGATCTTCAATCCCTGCTGCAGACCTGCCTGGATAGTAAGCCTGTCATCATATGTAAGGTGTTTATTACTCATGGTTACCTCCAATCCGAAGACAGGACAAGGATAGTATACTGGAAAAAAGGCAAAAAGAAACCATGAAGTTACAACTGCAACTTCATGGCCCATATGCCTTGTAATTCTAACTGCAACAACCTATGTTGCAATTAATTTTTCAATTAACCTCGTGCAAGCTATGGCAAAGCATTATATATAGGTATTTGATGAAATAGACGGTGCACACTCGTGACTTTAGTCGTGAGTAAGCCGTCCTTTTTTAAATCAAATCAAGCAGAACGTTTGTTCTTTTTTACCTGTATATGGTATACTTTAAATATGGATAAAAACTATATTTTTGCAGAACATACCAACGTTACACATGGTAGGGGATACGTGTATCTTTTACAATATCATATTGTTTGGGTGACAAAATACCGGAAACCCGTACTTGTCGGGATGGTTGCAGCTGAAACAAAACGGCACCTTTTGGAAACTATGGAACCCGTAAACAAAGATCGTGGTACCTCGGGGAACCGTGGGAGCCGTGGAAAGCCCACAAAGCCTGCACTGCGTATAGCGCAGACTGTTTCCGGAAGTCCGGTACAGAGAGCCAGAATAAGACCCGCCCAAAAGGCAGGCATCAGGCAAATGAAGCAGGAAATACCTTTACAAGTGAGCCGTCACTTAAAAACGTCGGTTCAAACTATATCGGAAGCTCGCGACTTTAGTCGTGAGTAGTTCACACCTCAGGTACTCCGCTAGCGGATGCAGGTGCCGGTACCCTTGCTTACTATGAGCCGTGGGGCGATGTCGTTATGTTTTATGATGACTTTGGGGCCGCAGGTGGTCTGTATGAACTTGGCCAGGCTGTTTCCGGCGAAGAGCTGATCGAAAGTATGAGCGGAACACTGGAAATTACTGCCGGTACGCAGGATGGACAGGAAGCAGAATCCGGTTCCGGCACGGAATAACCGGAAAGAGCGAACGCACGATTTTATAAGAGTCGCTGCAACTGATGCAGCGGCTCCTTTGTCCGTAAAAAGATTTGTAATTTTTCTATTCTGTCTCGATCTCCTGATTACCTGTAGACCATACATGACTTTCTTTTGCCGCAGACTTTGTATTCTGCGCCATCACACCGACCAGGCGGTGCGGTACATAAGGTTCTTCCAGCCAGTTGATTTCTTCTTCTGCAAGCACCAGATCTACTGCTTTTGCGGCCCCTTCAATGTGGTGGAGTTTCGTTGCGCCGACAACTGGAGCAGTTACTTTCGTTAAAAGCCAGGCCAGAGAAACTTCCGTCATGCTGACCCCTCTTTTATCTGCAAGTTCTGCCACACGGTCAATGATGACTGCGTCCTGAGCGGAGGTAGCATCATATTTCAGCCTTGCATAGCTGTCTTCTTCCAGACGCTTTGATGTCTCGCCCGGATGTCTGGAGAGCCTTCCGCCTGCCAGAGCGCTGTACGGTGTCATGGCGATATTGTCCTCCTCGCAGAGCTTTGCCATCTCTCTTTCTTCCTCACGGAAAATCAGATTATAATGTCCCTGGATCGATACAAATTTTGCAAATCCTTCTTTTTCTGCCAGCGCGTTTGCCTTGGCAAGCTGCCATGCGAAGCAGTTGGAAATGCCGATATAACGTGCTTTTCCCGCTTTCACAATGCGGTTCAGACCATCCATAATATCATAAAGCGGAGTCTGATAATCCCACATATGGTAAATATACAGATCGACATAATCCATGCCCAGATTGGAAAGACTGGTGTTGATCATCCGTTCAATATGCTGCTGCCCGGTGATTCCCTGTGCGATTTCTTCCTCTGTCCGCGGGAGAAATTTCGTTGCCACGACGACCTCGTCCCGCTTCGCGAAATCTTTCAGCGCCCGTCCCACGTACTGTTCACTCGTCCCGCTCTGATAACCGATCGCAGTATCATAAAAATTCACACCCAGATCCAGTCCTTTTTTGATAATTTCTCTTGAGTGCTCCTCGTCCAGAGTCCAGCTGTGCTGTCCGTTCTTTGCATCACCGAATCCCATACAGCCCATGCAGATGCGTGACACCTGCAGATCAGAATTTCCTAATTTCGTATATTTCATGACTGATTCCTCCTCATTCATATTAAATATCCTTATATGGATCGTCCAAGATCATATGCCAGTTTCATATATTTGGACCGCGCTGTCATGGACGGCGTTCCGCATCCTTTCCCGTAAACGGCCCCCAGATCTTCCAGATTCAGGTAGCGTACCAGCGTGTCATAATGTGCTTTCAATGCATCAAAGGTCCAGCTGTCGCTGTTCCATGCCGCTGAGATCACTGCTGATTTCATTTGTTTTCTCTGGATGCTTCCGTTAAATGCACAGAAACGGTCGATCAGTATTTTTAATTGTGCTGACATGCCGTAATAATAGAGCGGTGTGACGAATACCATCATGTCTGCTCCGAGAATGCTTTCACGGATCTGCTCCATTTCATCCTTTTGAATACACGGTCCGTCATAACCGCAGTGAATGCATCCGGTACAAGGATGGATCTTTGCACGTGCTGCATCGATCACCTCCACCTGATGCCCGGTTTCCAGAGCACCTTTGATAAACTGCTCTGCCAGCATGTTGGATGAACCGTTCTTATTCGGACTTCCTTCCAGTACAACAATCTTCATCTGTGTTTCCTCCATTCTCTTTTTTAATAGCCAAGTCCGGCTGCCCAGCTTTGAATCTCCTCCTGAGAAGATGAGGCATCTTCTTCGTAACAGTCAAAAATATCATCCGAAATTTCCGCTTCCGGAACGGCTTCCGAAATAATCTCTACGCTGTCTGCAAGCCCTCCGGTTCCGTGGGAGCAGAACAGATACACCTGTTTTCCGGACAGATCGTTTTCTTCCAGAAATGTCAGAAGTGCCATCGGTACGCCGTACCACCAGTTCGGATATTAAAATGTAGCCCGTCCTCTCCAGCCCTTGAAAACACTGGGCTTAACGGCTTACACAAGTGTGTTTTCTGTTCTTTTTTAGTAGCATATTGCTCCGACCTTTCCTATTTACATTGTACTCTGGCTCACCTGTTTATACAAATACCTATGTTTAATGCTTTTCCATACGTTTTGCGAATGATAAGAGACAGCGGCTGTTTGATCCGCTGTCTCTATGTATTTTCCTATATTTTGTTATTTACAAGCTTCGGAATTCACTCCGGCTTTTCTTGCTAATGATTTTCTGAAGTCTTTGGTTTTCATCACGGAGCGCCTGATTTTCCTGCCGGAGCCGGAAAATTTCTTCCTGAAGGAGATCGATCCGTCCTTCCATTGCTTTGTCTAGGATACCTCTGCGTGGATTGATGGTTCCGGCCTGCTGTTCCATAGCCCGGTCAATTTCGGCCCTCACAATGGGATTCTTATAGAAGAATCCTCTGGAAGCTCCTGTCATCTTTACGAGCTGCGGAACCGATACCCGCTCTCCCTGATCTAACAGTTTGCGGATTGCCTGTTTCGCCGCAGCAATCTTTTCATCGCTTCGTTCCCGGTTCATTTCAATCATCCTGTCGTATTTGTTCATATTCTTCACCCCATCCATCTAAATTTGCCAGCAGGATTCTGGTCTGTTGCTCCCGTGCCTTTCGGGTTTCTTCAGCAAGGAGCTGGTTGCTCATTTTTCTGTAATGCTTTACTGCGCTTATGTTTTTATGCCCCAGGAGTTTTGCTATCGTCCAGTCATCCAAATGCAGTTCTGTCAGTTTAACTCCGTAAGACCGCCGGAACATATGGGAGCTGAATTTAAACAGTTTCCCTTCATCATCCCGTAGGTCTTCACTTTTGATCAACCGCAGTACCTTATGCTTTATGGTTGTATATTGAAGTGGACGGCAGGGATCTTTGGCGTCCACGAAGATATACTCGGTTTTACCATACTGATCGTAAGTACAATCGATGGCTTTCTGAATCAGCATTGCTAATTCTGCACTGATAGGCTTTTCAAAGGTTCGTGTTTTCACCTGATCAATCCGGATAATATCCAGACCGTTTCTTTTTGACAGGCAGTCTGTATGCAGTGTCAGCGTATCAGAGATTCGCGTACCAAGCATTTGGTGGATGACCATGCATCGTGCCAACTGGACATCCAGCTTTGTAATATGGGCGTTCAACCGCTTCAGCTCCTCATCGGAATAAGCTCGGAATACCGGCTGCACTTCCGGCGGAATATCTGTGTTGATGAATAAGGATTCCAGATGGCTGTATCCATATAGTTTGCCGACACTTTCCAATACTGCCCTCAGTTTCAGAATGTCATCGCTGTTTCCTCTGCTGGATGAACCGCAGGAAGCGTTTCAGGTGCTGAAGCACAGGAGCATCCGTCCGGCTTATCGTTCCATACAAAGTTTCCTTCTCTTTATAAAATGGGATACCATTCTGCAGCATCCATATCTTTAACAGTTCGATCCATTTGGATGGCTGCCAGCCGAGGAAGCTGTCAGGTATGTTTTTTCGCAATTGAAGGGCTTGGCACACCTGTTTGTAATATGCTTTTTCATGGCAGATGGTGTTCAGCGACACCTGGCCGCTCCTGTACAGGAAGTAGCGTCTGTATTCTTCCCGCATGGTTTCTTTTGGGAGAAGGGAAAGGTCAATGAAATTACTTTTTCCAATGGCTCTTTGCGGCAGATTTCCGGAGGTTTCATAGCATGCCAATTCCCAATAGTACAGTCTATTTTCCATCTCTGCCTCCTTTCCTTTTCAGGCCAGCCGCCAGCTTATGCTCCGGCTTCTGAAAAAATCCTACATTCTCTTTTGCGATCTTTTTGGGCATGTAGTCAATATATTGCTCTGTCATTTCCAGATAATCATGCCCCAGGTAATCCCGTACTCCCTGAATGGATACACCGTTGTCATACAGCATTGTCGCTACTGTATGGCGGTAATCATGGGACTGGAAGAGGTAATCTCCACCGTCAATCTCATGGTCTTCGCAGAACTTTTTCATCTGCTGGCGGAAAGTCAGGCTCCGGTACGGGCCTCCGTTTTTGTTGGTAAACAGGTAATCATCCTGCCCAATCTGGTGGGTTTTGATATAAATTTTCATGATCCGGTACAGGCCCTCTGCTATGGGAATCCGCTTATAATTCTTCATTTTTACCTGATACACCTGAATCCAGGTATCGTGGTTCTGGCGATAGTAAGCATTTCCCTTTAGGGTGCATACCTCGCTGATCCTCAGGCCCAAGCACCAGAGATGGAGATACATACAGCGAAGATGTTCCGGGAGCAGATGCAGCTTTCCTAACACTTCCTCGCAAACCTCCGGCGACACACTTCGGTCATGATGCTTGACGACGACTTTTTTCTGATAGAACTCCGGCTGAAACGGCATCGTTTTCCGATAGCTTCGGGCGATGAGAAACCGGAAGAAATGATTCAGCCCGGATATATATGCGTTGAAGGATTTTGCGGAAATCCCGCTTCCCTGTAATTCATCGAGGTAATCTTCAATCTGTTTTGTCGTACAGCTTGCGGCATCCTGACTTTGTTCCGATAAGCGTATGAGGAAACGCTCCAGCAAGCAGTATCTTGTCGTTATCGTGCCGATAGCCTGACCGGTAACGCCGATCTGATATTTCATATATTCCTTGGCGTATCTGCGGTTTTCTCTGTGGCTGATCTCTGTAAAGGACACACTGACCACTGAACTGCTCCGATTCAGCCGATGCTCTGCAATTCCCAATCCATCCAGGTACCAGATATTCGCCTGCCAGTTGATCTGTTCATTGTGCAGGAAGACTGTTCTCCGGCATAAATTCAGGATCGCAAGCATCTGGCATTTGTAGGATTCGCTGGAAGTGTGTTCGTCCAGATAAGCATCGAACATCTGCTCCTGTGCCAGATCCATATCTTCAATGTCCTGGATCTCCTGCTCGGTACAGAAGTCGTACAGATACTGTAATCCGGTCAGCCGCTGTCTCCGTTTGGTCGAATTTTTCGTAATGGCAAGGATTTCATTCAGCGTTGTAAAAATCTGTTCCTTGACATGCCATGCACATGGTTTTGTGAAATCCCAGACCATATTGGGGCGGTTCCTGACGGAATCCAGTTCCATCGCCAGCTCCTGATCCGGATGATAGGGAAGGAACAGGATGGTTTCTTCCAGCCGCCACCGGCATTGATTCTTTCCCGCCAGGGTTTTCATCCGTCTACGGATATCCGCCTGTTTTGTCCTGTCATACGCAAGGAGATAACGGTCAGCCGATTGGATCTGACAGGTGGAGAACAGATAGTTCTGATATATTTGACGCAGAGGATAGTCCATCTCCAAGATATCCTGAATCTCCATTTCCGTTAGGAACTTCTTCAGCCTGTTTTTGGCGGCCTTGGTCACATCTTCGCAGGAATCGATGGTTTCAACAATCTTTTCCGGTAACGCTTTGGGCTTTTCTTCCTGACGCCATTCCCGTATTGCGTAGGCAGGCATCTCCTATCACCTCCCCTTATAAAAGTTCTTTCACACCATACAGAGCGGAATGCTTGGCGTAGAATTCCTGGCTGGCTTCGATCAGCTCGTCATCCATGATGTTCAGATAGCGTATGGTCGTATTCAGATGCTTATGCCCCAATGCCTGCTGGATCAGCTCCAGCCGCCATCCGTCTTTCCGGCGTATATTGGCAAAGTACCGCCGGAGCATATGGGGAGTCAGGTCGATCCCTGTCTTTTTCTCCATCCGGTTCAGCATGTCATAGACCAGCTACGAGGCACAGGTGGATTACTACACGCAATACATCAAACGCAATCCCGAATGGGAGTTTGTTAAGGTTTACACCGACGAGGGCATTTCCGGCACGAACACCAAACATCGCATCGGCTTTAATGAAATGATCGCCGATGCCATGTCCGGTAAAATCGACCTCATCGTCACAAAGTCGGTCAGCCGCTTCGCCCGAAACACGGTTGACAGTCTGGTTACCATCCGCAAGCTGAAAGAAAAAGGCGTAGAAACTAATGGTAGCGGTTATTTCAGGTGCTGACAATGGCTCATTTTTATGCTGTTTGGGATGCTTACTTTTGGGGACCTTTTGTGATACTTTCATTTTACTGAAAACAATCTAACGGATGAGGACAGGCCTCTGTTTGGTTGGTTTTTATGAAAGAAAAAACCAAAAATAGACGAGATTTGTTGTTGTTTCATTTCAGGCTTCTCATTGACAAACAGTGAAACAGATGTTATAATAACGTCGTTATCGATTATGCCGTTATCGTAATTTGGGGAGGTCAACACATGGCCAATAGGGATCACTCCCTGGATGATGGGATCATTCAGGCTGCTTATTCGGAATTTCTTGCTTACGGCTTTCAGAAAGCCTCTCTGCACAAGATCGCCAAAAAAGCCGGTGTCACCACAGGAGCGATCTACACAAGGTACAAAAACAAAGACACATTGTTTGCCAGTCTGCTTCAGGATTTTTTTGAGACGATGCAGGTTCTCTTTACCCCCGTTGCGGAAGAATACGAAAAAGCAAAGTTCAGCGCACAACCGGAAGATATCCTCCGCGCTATAAACGCCGAGGAACAAGTATATTTTCGGCTCCTGACCGATCACCATGACGACTGCACTTTATTTTTCTGCCGCAGCGATGGCAGCTCCATTGAAACCGTGCTGCATGAACTGATGAACCGTAAAGCGGAACAAACGGTAGAGTTCTTTTCACATATCTATGGAAAAGTGCCAAATGCCGATGCGATACGTCTTTTGATGGGCTCACAGTTCTGGTACTTCCGCCAGCTGCTGGATCAGCATATGGAGGAAGGCAGAATGCTTACCTGCTTACAGACAGTCCTTGATTTCACCAACGCTGGCTGGCGGCAGCTATGCGATACCTTGCAATAAATCCGAAAAGTTGATTCGGACGGTCCATCCGTCCGTTTCTTACGACTGTTGGTTAGAGACGGCTAACTAATAAGAAAAGAGTTTGCGATGATAGATTTTGAATTTGAATTCCAATATGCGGAGGCAAAGCTGCCCATCCTCCGACAGGTCGGCGGCGGCATCCCGGCGGGACGCTGCGTGGTGCTCTGCGGAGGCAGCGGATGCGGAAAATCCACGCTGCTGCGGTGCATCAACGGACTAATCCCACAATTTTACGAGGGAGAGCTGAAGGGCTTCTGCCGCCTGAACGGGCAGGACACCGCCGGGATGCGTATCGGCGAGATCGGTGAGCTGGCAGCATCGGTATTTCAGGATCCGCGAAGTCAGTTTTTTACCGTGAACAGTTCCAATGAAGTGGCCTTCGGTCTTGAAAATCACGGTCTGCCGCAAGATAAAATCCGACGGCGGGTAGATGAGGCCTTCCGGATCTTTCATCTGGAGCGGCTGAAGGATCGCAATGTCTACGAGTTGTCCAGCGGTGAACGACAGCTCATCTCCATCTTGTCCGCGTGGGCAATGGACACAGATATTTTTCTGCTGGACGAGCCCACGGCCAATCTGGACTTCGCAGCCACGCAGCAGTTAAAAGAGATTCTGCTTGCCCTGAAAAAGCAGGGCAAAACGCTGCTGCTCAGTGAGCATCGACTCTATTATCTTGCGGATATTGCCGATGAATATTGGGTCATGGCAGACGGCGAGATCAAAGGAAAATACACTGCCGCAGAGACAAAGGCGTTCTCGGCGGAGCGGAGACAAACACTTTCTTTGCGCACGCTCGACCTTGCGGAGATCACCGTGCCGGAGAAAGAGCTGCTGCCGAAAACCGCGCCGACGGCGCTTGCCGTCTCAGATGTCCGCTATACATACGGCAGGAAGGCCGGAGATACCCTCTCTGGTGTCAGCTTTTCCGTCCATGAGCATGAGATCGTCGGCCTTGTGGGCGCAAACGGCTGCGGCAAAACGACCATCGGTAAGCTGATCGCAGGGCTTTACCGCCCCTCCGGCGGCAGGATAATGCTTTTCGGAAAGCCGAAAAATCTAAAGCAGCTGCAAAAGCAAGTGCTGTTCATCCTACAGGAGGTGGAGTTCCAGTTCTTCACAGGCTCCGTCTTGCACGAGCTGCAATATGGACACAAGGTTACGCCGAAATTTGAGCAGAAGACGGATGCGCTTCTCAAACGCATGGATATGTGGGACTGCCGCGACCGGCATCCCTTCTCCCTCTCTGGCGGGCAGATGCAGCGTCTGACGCTGATGATGGCGTATTTATCCGACAAGCCAATCGTCATACTGGACGAGCCGACAGCAGGACAGGACGCGGAAAGTCTGGAGCGGTGCGCGGAACTGATCCGGGAGATGCGGAAGGAAAAGACTGTTCTTATCATCACCCACGACCCTGAGCTAATTGCAGGTGCGTGTGACCGCTGCATTGGGCTGTCGGATGGGCATGCAGAAATAGAATTACCCGTTCATTCGGAACGAGATTTGCAAGCAGCCCAGCGATATATGGAGGGCTTTCATCCTTCCGATGCTCCGGCGAAAAAACAGCATAAAGAACGATTCCACCCGGCGACGAAGCTGCTTTACTGGCTGGCCCTGCTGGTCGTGATCTCCATGTCCAACAACCACTTAGTTTATGCCGCATATGCGGCACTGATCCTGCTGACCGCATCGGACGGCTGGTTCGGAACGGCGCTGGCAGGCGGGATGAGCTTTGGGCTGCTGTGGGCGGCAAACGCTCTGCTGCCGGGCACGGTGTTTTCCTTTATGTTAGTGCTGTTCCCGCGCATCATCGCCATCGGCATTTCCATGCGGACGCTGATTGGACGAAATGAAGCCAGCCGCACCCTGGCAGCGCTGCGCAATCTGCACCTGCCGGAGCGATTTATCATGATCGTGGCAGTGATCTTCCGCTTTTTCCCGGTGTTGTCCGGGGATATGAAGCTGCTGCGGCAATCCATCCGCACCCGGGGCGTGTTCACATCGCCGCTTCAGAAACTGCGAGCACTGTCATCCTATATCGAAATACTGACCGTGCCGATGGCTTTGCGCGTTATCCGCATCGCCGAGACGCTGTCTGCCTCCGCCGAAACACGGGGCATCGACTTAACCCGCCGCAAAAGCAACTATCTGTCGCTTCGGTTTTCTGCGTGGGATGTTGTGTTCTGCGTCCTGCTGGCAGCATCGATCGCCGCCGGCCTTATCCTGTGATCGCCGTCTCTGCGACGTTCAACCATATTTCATTCAAAAAGGAGTCTTTACCATGAGTACTGCAAACCCCAATAAACTGAAAGTCAAGGACATCATCACCGTTGTCCTGCTGGCTCTGATCAATGTGGTCATTTTCTTCGCCAGCTCCGTCCTGTACGCAACGCCCATTACCATCATTCTGATGCCGGTATTTTTCGCCCTGCTGGAGGGCATCGTCTACTTCATCATCGGTACGAAGGTGAAAAAGCCCGGTGCGATCCTGATTTACAGTATCGTCCGTGCCATTATGGGCGGATACCTGCCGTACATCATCCTCTTTATTCTCTCCGGTGTCATTGCCGAGCTGCTGCTGTGGAAGATGGGCTACGGCAATGCGAAGGCGCTGACCGTCAGTTATATCATCAATCAGGTGCTGGCCGCATTCGGCAGCACTATCATTCCCTACGCCATCGCAGCCAAGGCTATGGCGGATCAGATGGTCACCGATGGCCGTCAGGACGCCATCCTTGCCGCATCCCAGATGCTGCAGTCCTGGGTGTCTGTGGCGCTGGTGGCCGGTGTGATCGTGGCGGCCTTTATCGGCGCAATGATCGGCAAGCGGATCGTGAAAAAGCATCTTGCTGCGTAATGCAGCCGAAAGGAGTTCACCATGAAAGAAATTGAGCCAAAGCGCTCTGCCGCCTCGTGGCTGGCAGAGCTGGCAAAAGGGCGGTACGGCGAGTACGCTTTGAGCGTCCTTACGGCGCTGCTGGGCGTCGCCTGCTCGCTTATTCCGTATTTCATCATCATTCGACTCATCACCGCACTGGTAAACGGCACGGCGGAGCTGACGTACTGCCTGACGCTCTGCGCGTGGATGGCGGGCTTCTGGGTGCTGCGCTATGTGCTGCACAGCGTGTCCACGTCCCTCTCCCATCACGCCACCTTCCATGTGTTGGCCAATACCCGCACACGGCTGCTGGATAAGCTGACGACGCTGCCCCTTGGCACGGTGCTGGACCATTCCTCCGGCTCCTATAAGAACATTATCGTCGAGCGCGTGGACTCCATTGAAACCACCCTTGCCCATTTGCTGCCGGAGATGACTGCCAACATCGTCGGTGCGCTGGCGGTGCTGGTGCTGCTGTTCATGGAGGACTGGCGCATGGGGCTTTCCATGCTGATCGTCGTGCCGCTGGGCATTATCTGCTTTATGTCCATGTTCAGCGGCTATCACGAGAAGTTTCAGCGCACGGTCACCGCGACAAAGGCGCTGAACGACACGGCTGTGGAATACATCAGCGGTATTGAGGTCATCAAGGCCTTCGGTCAGTCCAAAACCAGCTACGCAAAGTTTGTCTCTGCTGCAAAGGAAGGGGCAGACTGCTTCATCGACTGGATGCGGGGCAGCCTCTTCGGGCAGGTGGCGGGCATGGCGATATTTCCCTCTACGCTGCTGGGTATTTTACCGGTGGGCTGCGTTCTTTATATGCATGGCACTCTGTCGGCAGAGACGTTCCTGACGGTTATCGTTCTGTCCTTCGGCGTTATGCAGCCGCTGATCACCGCCTTCTCCTACACCGACGACATTGTACAGGTCAAGACCATCGTGGGCGAGGTGGCGGAGGTGCTGTCCGGCGAGGACATGCAGCGCCCGGAAAGCGCGGAAAAGCTGCCGGCCGACAACGCCATCCAACTGAAGGATGTCCGCTTTGCCTATCACGACAAGGAGGTACTGCACGGAATCAATCTGCGCATCGCCCCGGGGACGGTCAATGCATTGGTCGGGCCTTCCGGCAGCGGAAAATCCACCATCGCCCGTCTCATCGCCTCCCTTTGGGACGTGAAGGACGGCTCTATCGAGCTGGGCGGCGTGGACATCCGTACACTTCCGCTGGCGGAGTACACGAAGTGCATCTCCTATGTGTCGCAGGACAACTACCTCTTTGACCTTTCGGTTATAGACAACCTCCGCATGGGCAAAAAGGGTGCGACCGATGCGGAGGTCATTGACGCCGCGAAGAAATGCGGCTGCCACGAGTTCATAATGGGGCTGGAGAACGGCTATCAGACCGTATGCGGTGCATCCGGCGGACACCTCTCCGGCGGCGAACGGCAGCGTATCTCCATTGCCCGTGCCATGCTGAAGAACGCGCCCATCGTCATTTTAGATGAGGCTACTTCCTACACTGACCCGGAAAACGAGGCGGTCATCCAGTCGGCACTGGCAAGGCTGGTGCGGGGCAAGACGCTGCTGGTCATCGCCCACCGGCTGTCTACCATCGCCAATGCCGATCAGATCATTGTTGTCAATCAAGGCAAGATCGAAGCCACCGGCACACAGGCGGAGCTGCTTGCTTCCTGCCCGCTTTATCAAACCATGTGGGAAGCCCACATCAGCGTTAAAGACGACGGGGAGGTGGCGTAATGCTCAAGACACTGAAAAAATTTTTTGCCTTCTGCGGGGTGGACAACCGCAGGCTGTTTATGGCATCCATCTGGCTGGGCGTGGTCAGCGCCATCTGCTCCGCCATGCGTATTCCTGCCGCTGCCATTGTCATTCAGGCGCTGCTGCAAAAGAATGTCACCATGGCGACACTCTGGACGAGCCTTGGAACCATCGTCGCTTCTCTGATTGTGACCATCGCCATCAACATGAAGGCCACCATGCTCCAGACCCGTGCAGGCTACCGCGCCTGCGCCAACAAGCGGATTGAGATTGCGGAGCATCTACGGTATCTGCCTATGGGCTGGTTCAACGACAACAGTCTCGGCGAGGTCACCTCCGTCACCACAAACACCATGGAGAACATGTCCAACATTGCCACACGGGTGGTCATGGTCACAACGAGGGGGTTCCTGACTTCCGGCATCATCGCGGTGATGATGTTCCTCTTTGACTGGCGTATGGGGCTTATTACGCTGGCGGGACTTCTGCTGTTCTTCGCCGTCAACGCCGCCATGCAGCGGGCGGAGCAGGCCCTTTCCCAGCGGAAGTTCAATGCCGACGAGCGGCTTGTCTCCAAGGTGTTGGAATATGTGCAGGGCATCGCCGAGGTCAAGAATTTTGACCTGACCCACGACTCTGCAACGCAGGTACACAGGGCGGTGGAGGATGCTCGGAAGACATCCTTTGCCATGGAGATCCCGTCGGTGCTCTATATGCTGGGGCAGTTCATCGTCAACAAGCTCACCGGCGTTGCCGTCTGCACCGCTGCCATCGTCTTTTACTTCGGCGGTACCATGGAGCTGACAAACTGCCTTTTGATGCTCATCTGCTCCTTTATCCTCTTTGAGCAGCTGGATTCTGCCGGGAGCTTTTCGGCTCTGTTCCGCTCCATCGACATCGGCGTAGACAAGGCGAACGCCATTTTGAACGTAGAACCTATGGACATCGATGGCGATAACTTGACGCCGGATCGGGAGGACATTGAACTTCACCATGTAGATTTCTCCTACGGCAGCAAGCCCATTCTGCACGATGTATCCCTGACCATTCCGGAGAAAACGACTGTCGCCATCGTCGGTCCCTCTGGCAGCGGCAAGACCACTCTGTGCAATCTCATGGCGCGGTTCTGGGATGTGCAGTCCGGCAGCGTGCGCCTCGGCGGACACGATGTGCGGGAATACAGCTACGACAGCCTCATCCGCAATTTCTCCTTCGTGTTTCAGCGGGTTTATCTGTTCTCGGACACCATTGCCAACAATATCCGCTTCGGCAAGCCCGACGCCTCCATGGAGGAGGTGCAGGCCGCAGCGAAAAAAGCCCGGTGCTACGACTTTATCATGGCGATGCCGGACGGCTTTGAAACTGTTATCGGTGAGGGCGGCGCGACCCTTTCCGGCGGCGAGCGGCAGCGCATCTCCATCGCCCGGGCGATTATGAAGGACGCACCTGTCATCATTCTTGACGAAGCCACAGCCAACGTAGACCCGGAGAACGAAAAGGAGCTGATGGAGGCTGTCTCGGCGCTGACCCACGATAAGACGGTCATCATGATTGCCCACCGGCTGAAAACCGTGCGCCATGCCGACCAAATTTTTGTGGTCGATCACGGTGAGATCGTCCAGCAAGGCACCCACGACGAGCTGGTGGCCGCGGACGGCCTCTACCGCCGTTTTTTAGTGGAGCGCAAGCAGGCTGCCGGGTGGAAGGTCTGACAACTTCTGTCTATAGGATAGAAAAGAACTCGTATCAGCACTTTGCCGATACGAGTTCTTTTACGCTCAGTTTGTTTTCTGACTCCGGTGATGAAGTGATTAGCCGTCGCTCACAGTGTAAGGACATCAGTTTGGGCAGCGGTACGTGTCCGCATATTTGTCATTCCTGTATACGCTTCTTCTCATAAACCGCAGCCGCGATGCACCAGATCACGGTGGCGGTATTGGTACTGCTCTGGCTCATTACGGACATCCATGTGGCTGTCGGCACCTGCATGGCCTGTGCAATATCAGGAACAGCAACCAGCAGAATGTTCCATGTGACCGGATGGAAAGCGAGTATCCATCTGGGATACCGGGTTTTACCGGCAAGCAGCATCACGAAATGGATGCCGAAAACCAATAGCATCGGAACATACATGGAGAGGATTGCGGGGAGCATGTCATCCTGATAGGCTGTGACCGCTGTGATGGCAGCTTCTTCTCCGATGCGCGGGCCCAGATAGGTGGTGAACCACGCCATGGTAGCCACCCAAGTGTGGATAGTCAGCGCCACCGCAACGGTGAAAATTCCGCACAGATACTGAATGATCTTTGTTTTTCTGTACTTTGTATCAATGTCCGCATTCAGCGCTTTTACTACGAAGTAATAGAGAAAGCCGCCGACCGCTCCCAGCCCAACAGTAAGCACAGGCTTCCACAGCCCATAAGAGCCGGACAGATAATAGGCTCTGTTGAAAAGGCCAGTGTCGGTTTGCTGAAGTGGAATGCACCCCAGCAGCCAGTCCCCGGCAGCCATAAATATCCCACCGATTGCACCAAGAGTGCACCAGTGGATGAACTGTTTTGATTTTTCTTTCTTCATTTTCTTCACTCCTGCGCCCCTATTTCATGATCTTCATGCAAAAGTCGCAGCGGGCATCGCCGCGCCCCAGCGTTTTTGTTCGATGCCAAATGAGCTTCGGATGAAGACCGGTGTAGCTGATGTCGTCGCTGTCGCAAAAGCAGCAGCACAGCTCAGGACATCCGTATGCCACGCAGGTGTCATGATATGGACATTTCATCATATCCACACGCCATATACCGTTGCCGACCTGCAGCTCCTTTGAGTCAAAGCCCGCCGCCTGGCCGAAAACGCTCCGTGTGGATTTGACAAAAACGCCGGGGACAAGGCGGTAAAGCCCCGGTATGTGCAGCGGGGCTGCAAGCTGTTTGTGGCTCGTTCTCGCCAGCTCCTCCACATAGCCATGAACGGTTTGCAGAGCCTCCTCTTTCGGCATGACCCGCTGCAAGGTTTCGTAGGCCGCAATGCCCGGTAATATCTGCCGTTTGAGGTGGTATTGCTTCTCCTTGCTTGCATCTGCATTTTCAGCCAGCAGCACACTCAACCGCGCATCAAAAAATGCATTAAGCTCCTTGGCCTGCGAGGGAAAGCACTGTGCCGCAGTCTCCCGAAAATCACGGGAGAGATAGGTTTCCTTCATCGTCCTGCCTCCGTCCCAGCTTTCACGAAGCCCTTCTTTTTATACCCGCAGTCGCAGTATGGGCCGCCGGAGGCGAGAGTGTACTGCCGCACAAAGTCGGTCACGCCGCCCGCCTCGCTCATGGTGTAGTCCAGACGGCACAGCGCGGGAGTGAGGTCATATAGCCCCAGCTTTTTCATTAGCACGCAGATGCCGCATTTGGTGAAGCGTCCCTCGTAGCCGCTGCCGTCGGGATATTCGTAAAACTCCATGTTCCACGAATATGGGTTGCGGTCGGCGGCTTTCAAGGTGGCGGTCGCCTTCATGCCGGAAATATCTTTGGGGGTAAACTTGTTTTTTCCGCTCTTGCGGCAAAACCATTTCAGCGGCTTTGTCATCATGGATTTTGCATAATACTCTGTCAGCCGCTCCACATCCGGGCGCTCCGGCATGGAGAGAATAAACGCACCGATCATCGCGCAGTTGACGAGGTTCATCTTGAACCGGTCGCCTTTTTCAAATTCAGGCAGCTCGGAGATGATCTCCCTGTATTTCGGCTTTGCTTTTTTTGTGATGGCTTTTGCCGTATTCGTACCGTAGCCGAAGACCGCTGTCAGCTGGTTTCGGAAGGACGGCGCAAACAGCGTCCACATTCCGAAAGGCATTCCGGCGTATTTCATCGTAAGTATCTCCCGGCCTCCGCCTCCAGCGCCTGCCACACGGGATAAGCCGCGCCGTTCTCATCAAAGAACTGCTTGATATCCCGATTCAGGGCGCTCATTTCGTCTATGGCGTTCATGGCGTGGTCGGAGGCACATAGTTTGCCCAGTGAGGTGGCGCACATGAGTTTAAAGAAGCGCAGACAGGCCTTGCGGTACTTTTCGCTCTCAAAGTCTGCATCCGTCTTTGGCAAAATGTCGTGTCCCGCATTGCGTATGGCACGGTAGCCTTCAATATTGGCATCGATCACCCGTCCAAGGTACACCGTATTTCTCCTAAGCTTTTTCAGGTCGCCGTCTGTTTTATAGCAGGCGAAGGCCGCAGGCATCACAAAGGCCGCATGGCAGAGCAGATAGTCCTCCATATTCGGCTCATAGACGACCTTGTATTTGGTACCGCCGAAAATCTCTCCGATCAGTTCCGCATTGGAGACCGCCCCACGCAGCTGCCCAATGGTGATTTTTTTCAGGTCGATAGAAACGACCCGGTCAGGTTCCCGATGCCCGGCAGAGAGCGCAAAGGCAAACAAGACATTTTTCTCCGGCAGTGCCGCCGCCAGCGCTCTTGCCTGCACATTGTTACCCACAAAAACGATGTTCTTCGTCCGGTTCGTTCGTAGCGTGTCCAGAACGGAATCCAACTGTGTATAGCGCAGAACCACAAAAATCACATCGTATGCTGCATCCGGTGCAAGCGTGGTCACCACCGGAATGCGGCTGACCGATGTGCGGAGGGAGAATTGATCCTTGATCCGCAGTCCGTTCTTCCTGATTTCCTCTGCCCAGTTTCCCCGGGCAAGCAGGGTCACATCCTTTCCGGCGTGAAACAGATTCCTTGCCAGATTGCACCCTAAAACACCTGCACCATATACCAGAATTTTCATTGCTTGCCTCCAAATCTGATCTTTACAATCTGCATCTTCATCATTCCGTCACCGACCCTGGCGAGAAAACGGAAAAAGCCGCTGACGGATGGGTCTTTCAAATCGGTGTAGCCCAGCATATAGCCCCGGCTGGAGACCTGCAAACGGCTGTCCCACGCACCGATCTCTTTGGGAGCGTCGGAAACCGCGAAATACGCGCCCACATCCCTGATCTTCGCACTCTTGAGCCATGTTTTTGCAATCATCTTCACCGCCGCCCGATTTGCAGTGTCAAACACTAGCACGCTGCCCGGAAAAGCGTCTGCCATTTGCTGTACCAGCGCCTTGACCTGCTCCGTCAAAAAGTAGTAGAACACCCCGGAGGCAAAGAACACCGCACCGCCCGATGCATCGATTTTTGCAAACCACTCAGTATTATTCAAATCGCAGGGGATATTTTCCTCACGCTCCCCGGCGGGCAAAAGCTCGTTACGCACGGCTATGACATCGGGAAAGTCCAGATTGTAAATTTTACAGCTGCCGTTGTCGCAGCTTCTTCCAGTGCTGTCCAGCCCGCAGCCCAGATTGACCACCGCCGCATTGGGGTGAGATTTCAGATACTCCCGCACCTCAAAAGCAAGGTCATTCTGCCGCATGGCCACCTCCAGTGAACCGAAACGCTGCATCAGGCTGCGGGAGTTTTTCTCCGCCTCTGAAAAATCGTAGTCGATCTTGTCAATCAGGCGAACCGCTGTTTCGTCCCGGTAGAGATTCGGGTATAGTTCTGAGCAGATCTTCCGCGCATACAGAGGAATGATCAGCGTTTCCTGTACGGTGTTTTTCTCGATTTTGTATTTCACGGGTATCACTCACTTTCTGATAAATGGCAGTTCCGGCATACAGTCACGCTTGGCGATGTGTGCCAGCATTTCGGCGAACCCCTTTGGATCGCGAATCTGATATTGCATGTGATCGTATCCCTCAAACACGGGATAATGGCCGCAGGGGTAGGCTTCCATCACTGCTTGACGGTATTTGAAATGATCTTCTATACTGCCAAACTCGAAATAGGTATGTTTTTGCAATTCTTTTGAAAGCGGCGGAAAGGGTTTATCCTCCAGGCTGTTCGAAATCTGCCGCCGCAGATTTGTATAGGTCAGATTTTCGCCTGCGGCTATAAAATACGGCTTTATGGAGTCATCGTCACACCACAAAATCTTTTTCAGTGTGCCGCCCTTTGACCAATACAGACCCTTGATGGCCAGATACAAAAACGGTGTCATCATGCGGCGCGTACCTTTTCCGATTTGCGCAAATTGCCCGCCATCGAAGAAAACGTGTCCAATGGGCAGCTTCGTGCTTGTCAAAAACGCCATGGCAAGGTCTGCGCCGATAGAAGAAGCGACCACCATCGCCAGCCGCTCCACGCCCTGTCGATGCAGGAAGTCCTCCACCTGCCGTATTTCGTCCAGCTTGCTGACATATTTCTGCCCCTCGCAGTAAACGGTGGAGGTGGGCAGAATGCAGAAATACCGATCCTGCAAATATTTCACAACCGGTTCGCTGCTTGCGCCTGTCACGCCCATAGCATGAAAGAACAGCACGGCAGGATGATTCCTGTCGCCATATGTTTGAAACAGCATTTCTATCGCCTCAGCTTTCCATAAAAAGCATCATAATCGCCGCCAGTGCTGCCGAAATGACCGCCATACCAATTGTGCCGAACAGCCACTTTTTGCCCTTATCCTTGGCTGTAATGTAGGGTTTCAGGTCTTCTGTTCCCGGAATTTCCCATGCGTTCGTATGTCCTACCCAATAGCCGTCAACCCAAAATCGGTCTATGAGATTCATAACGGACAGTATGACCAGCAGCTGCCAGAAGCCCGCAAGAAAACCCCGCGCACCGTTCACCGCATAGACGCACACCAGCACATAGGCAATATAGCCGGGAACGCAGATGGCTTTGAACAGCAGGGCGTTTCGCTTGATTTTCGCGTGTGTTGTAAGTCCCAGCGTTACGCACCGCTCCTGCACCTCCTGGCTGTAAAGATGCACCATGTCCACCGCGCCCTTGCGGATACCGATGGCGCAAACCAAAATGAGCAGAACACCAAGTCCTATGCCTTCTAAAATCACCTGTAAAATCATCATTTACTTCCTTATCCCAGCGCCACATCCAGCACCATCATCACGCTGAAGCCTACCGCAAAGAACACCGTTCCAAGATTCGAGTGCCGCCCCTGCGACATTTCCGGAATCAACTCCTCTACCACCACATAGAGCATGGCGCCCGCTGCAAAACTCAGCAGATACGGCAGCGCCGGGATCACAAGCTGCGCCGCGAGAAGCGTCAGCACCGCGCCGATAGGCTCGACAACGCCGGAAAGCACACCGCCGAGAAACGCTCGGCCCTTGCGTTCCCCCTCCGCCCGGAGCGGCATGGAGATGATCGCGCCCTCGGGAAAATTCTGAATGGCTATGCCAAGGGACAGGACAAGTGCGCTTGCCGCCGTAATTTGCGTATTTCCCGAAAGGAAGCCTGCATACACCACGCCGACTGCCATTCCCTCCGGGATGTTATGTAAGGTAACAGCCAGCACCATCATGGTGGTGCGCCCGAGCTTGCTTTTCGGACCCTCGGCCTGTTCACTTCCCACATGAAGATGGGGAATCAAACGGTCAAGCAGGAGCAAAAACAGCACGCCGCTCCAAAAGCCGATAAAGGCGGGGAGAAAGGACAGCTTCCCCATATCCTCCGACTGCTCAATGGCGGGGATCAGCAAGCTCCAGATGGATGCTGCCACCATCACACCGGCGGCAAAACCCGCAAGGGAGCGCTGCACCAGATCGCCAAGGGATTTTTTCATAAAGAACACGCAGGCCGAGCCCAGTGTTGTACCCAAGAAAGGGATCATGATTCCGATAAAGGTTTTCATTTGTCTCACCGCCTTTGCATTGCGTTTTTATTTGTTTCTTCTGAAGCCCGCCTCATCCCGATATTCGGGATGTTCCTTTAAGTATGGGTCTTTATCGCCGCAGATGGTATAATCGCATCGGCAGCCATCCACGCAGGTAGTCGTCCGCACCAGCCTTGCGTGGAGCAGCTCCATAGATGCGTAGTCCACATTGCACAAGGCGGGCATAATATCCGTAAGACCGTGCTTGATAGCAAACTCCGCTGCCGGGCACGCCGTAAATTCATAATAAATAGGCTTGTCGGTTTCATAAGGCGCAATCGACATCTCGTAATCGTGCCATTTGTCGCAGCCGCTTTTCGCACGAACAAACGCCTTGTACATCAGCTTCCTCCAGAACGGCTTGTTGCAATCCACAAATTTCAGCTTGCGGAAAGTCGGAAGAATCAGTTTTTCCTCCATCTCTTCGATCTCACGGAACAATGTGACGGCTTTGCAGACCGCGTAATAGCTCATAATGGCGATGCAGTCGTAGGTGCCGCCTACGCCGTTGTGGAAGTTCCGCTTGCCGCCCAAATCGGTACGCCAGTCGGAGAGAAATTCCGCATACCGCCGCTGTACTTTTTCCCAAACCGCCTCCCGCTCTACTGCAGGATAGTGCAGAGCGATCTTCGCCCGTATCTCCTTCTTGCAGGGGCGGGAATACAGCACATGGCATTTGCGGTCGAATAGGAGCTTCTTGTCTTTCATCTGTTTGTTTTCGTCCTTGCTTTCTGTTTTGCGCACGAAATCGTTTAGTCCGCTTTTCGGCAGACAAACCATGCCATGCTTTTCAGGTTTCCCATGTCCACATCCGTATACATTCCATCCAGCCGTGCTTTCAGACTGGAAACCGTCTCATAGGGCGGCGTGAAGAATCCCGCCTTTTCATAAACGTGCCGGACAAACCAATCCGTCCGCTTGTGCTCGCCCTTCACATAAAAGCAGCCGCAGAATGTCCCGCCGGGTCTCAAGACCCGGAAAATCTCCCGATAAGCTGCCTCCTTGTCCGGGAAAGCGTGAAAGCCGTTCAGCGACAGAACAATGTCAAAAGAGCCGTCTGCATAGGAAAGCGCACCCACATCGCCCTGCTGAAAGGTTATGTTGTTCAGATTCAGTCGGTTCGCTTTTTCCTGCGCCTGCCCCATCATATCCGCCGAGTAATCGAGGCAAGTGATGTCCGCCTCCGGCATAGTCTGATAAACCGGCATGGTCAGAATCCCTGTTCCCACCGGCACTTCCAGCAGCTTGCCGGAGAAATGCTCCGGAATACCGGACATTGCCTTTTCCAGATAGGCGTCGTTTTCTGCCTTGTTCATTGCCCACACCAAGCGGCACACCGCTTTCCCACTCAGGGTAGAGCAGGTGATCATGCCGTCATAAAAACTGTTTCCGCCCGTCATTCGGTACGCACTGCGAATGGCTTCTTTTCGTTCCATGGTTTTCTCTCCGTGTTTCAATCAACACACGCCCGCTTCCGATCTCATTTTTTCAAAATGTCCACGATTTTCGCAAAGTCCTCCTTTGCCTCCTTGAAGATCGGTAGCATACAGTAGCAATGCACCATCTTCGGGCGGGCGGACACCGTATAGGGGACATTTGCCCGTTTGCAGGCTTCCTCAAAGTCCGGCAATGCGCCATAGAGCACCTCGTCGGCAGAATAGAAGAAGTGGATATCGCCTACGCCGGTAAAATCTCCCCGAGAGCCGGAAGGCATATAGTCCGGCACATTCTCACAGTCGTGCCGCATGAACTTCTCCACCGTCACCATGAAGGCATAGTCGATGGAAACGTCCCTTTCATTGAGCGCCTGCATCCGCGCCCTTTCCGCATCGTTCCACGGCACCTCGCCGGGGGATACGGCGACAATGTGCCTCGGCTGCGGCAGCGGCTCTGGCTGGGCGTTGTTATGCGCCGCGATCCCCAAAGCCAGCGCACCGCCGGAGGAAAAGCCGCAAGTACTGACATTTCCGCCGCCATACAGTGCAATCATTTTTCGATAACATTCGTACACCATCGCGTATGTTTCAGTAATGCAGTGTTCCATGCAGAGCGGGTAAAACGGAAACCACACATCACAGCCGGTCTCGCGGCAGAGCTTGCGCATCACAGGCAGGTCGCCCTTATCGGGGCCGATCACCATGCCGCCGCCAAAGAAATAGAGAATCGCGCGCTCGGTCGGCTTCGGATGCTCTCGCACGATCAGGCAGGGAAAGCCGTTTACCGCGATCGTTTCATAATATGCCTTGCGGTCGGTGGGCGTAAAAACGCCACGATGCCGGTTCTGCTTTTCAATTTCCTTTCGCAGTGCATCCTCCGGCAAGGCAAACGCCTTTTTCGCGCCGGAGAGCTTGTATACGCTGCGTAAGATAGATGCAAAGATACTCATGATTTAGCTCCCTCATTTCCGCGCCGTGATGCAGAGCCAGCTTTTCTTTTTGTGTATCTGCATATCGTGAAAGCCCGCCTGCTCCAGATACGTCTTCAGCTCGGCGTCCTTGTAGATGGTCATGCCGCCGATAATCTCCGTCCACCTCTTGTCCTTGTCCGTATCGCCGTTGCTTTCGTTGCAGATGAGTAATGTCCCGCCGGGCTTCAGCACCCGGTAAACCTCCCGGAAGCACTGCGGCAGATCGGGCCAGAAATAGACGGTTTCAAAGGCCGTTACCGCATCGAACCAGTTGCCTGCAAAGATCATATCCGCCACGCTGCCTTGCAGAACGGTGCAGCGGCCCTCCGCTATGGCGGCCTCGTTGACCTTTTTGGATTTCTCCACACTGACTGGGGAATAGTCAATGCCCTTGACAATACCCTCCGGGCATTTTTTCAGAAGTCTCTTGATGTTCGCCCCTCCGCCGCAGCCGCAGTCCAGCACCTTGGCGTCCGGAGTAAGCTCCAAAAAGCGAAGTCCCCACCGTGCCACGGGACTGTGCCCCAGGTTCATCATGGCGACCATGATTTTCCCGCTAAGCCCCACAGGCTTTCTGGTGTTCTCAAAAAATGACATCTTATCACACCTCCGATTTCACACATTCCGCATAGGTCAGCGGGAAGGACGCCTTTAGAACAGCGCTTTTCCGCACCGTCCAGCCGTTTTGTCGTAGGAAGCGCAGGTATTCCGCGCTCGTCCACTTGCTGTGGAGAGGAAAGCCTGCCAGCTTCATGAAAAAGGCTTTGACCTTGCCGGAAAACGAGTTTCCCGCGTGGGTGAAGGTCGGCGCGATGAGCGTGCCGTCGTCTTTCAGTACCCGTTTTATCTCTTGCAGGGCTTTTTCCGGCTGCGGCACGATATGCAGCGCGTTGGACACGATCACTACATTAAAGGACTGGTTTGCATAGGGCAGGCGGAACATATCCTGCACGGAGAAGTGCAGCTTTGCCGAGCGGTTATCCCGCTTCGCCTCGGCGATCATCTCCGGGGAGGCATCCGTCGCCTCGATGTGCGCCGCCGCGTTTACAATGTGTTTTGCGATCAATCCCGTGCCGGTCGCCAGCTCCAACACCGTCTTGGCTTTTACAACCAGCCGGATCAGCACATACATCTCGTCATATGCTGCCCGATCCTTTCGCATAAAGCGGTCGTAACGTCCGGCATTTTTGTCCCAGAAATTCTTGTGTTCCTGCATCGCTATCATTCCTTTCAATGTTAGATTAACCTAACCGACGCGTGCATCCGGTAGGTTAGATGGTGCTAACCATTGTGTCTTGGAAAAGCCGCATCTCTGCGGCCTTCCGCTTATTTAAATAACTCCCTGCAAGCGCCGTACACCAGCGTTTCCAGCACCTGCGGGTACAGTCCTCCTATTTGCTCCTTGTGTGAGACGGTCAGAATCAGTCCGCGTACTGTCGCGGCGGCAAGTGAAATCCCCCGTTTAGGAACAAGGCCATATTTTTCCAGAAGCAGACGAATGTGCGTCTCGTCATCGTGGTAATGTTCCTTTTTGACGCCCTCCGGCAATCTCTGTAAAAGCAACTTGGCGTCATGTTCAATGAAAACCATGTCGCCGGTATCGGACAGCCGCCAGCAGACGGCAAGAACCGCCTTTGCCGCACGCTCCGACGGCGGCAAGCCGTCAGTTTCGCTCAGTGCATGGTCAGCCACTCCGTAAAGCTCGGAGTGAATGTTCTCCAAAACCGCGAAGAAAAGCATTTCCTTGGATTCGTAGAATTTATAGAACGAACCCTTTGCAATGCCGACCGCCTTCGTCAGCTGCTCTACGGAGGTTTTCTTCATCCCCAGCGTGACAGCACAATGTCTCGTTTCCTTCAGCAACGCCTTGCGGAGCTGCTCAGTCTCGTAATCGGTAAAAGCCAAGGTCGCACCCTCCTTAAATATGACCATTTCGGTTCTTTTGGTCATATTATACCGCGCTTTTTTCTGGTTTGCAAGGGATGTAGAGAAAACATACGCATTTTAACAAAAAATTATTTTTCCTTAACACATTATTTCATGAAGGCGCTCCTCTTCCTTTGGCAAAGTACTGCACCCCCCTAAAATCAAAAATGCACCCCCCTCCAAACCGTAATTGCACCCCCTTAACGGGTTTCTATCAAAATTAGAGTCATTTGCCATGGAATAAAGGCTGTTGATCAGCGCGTCCGAACCAGACAAACTCTGCAACCCCTGTGCTACCATATTGTCACGCATTGGCTCTCGTCGTAGGTTCGCGATAAACTGGAAGGGGTCCATGGGAATATTAAATGTAATGCCAATGCCTATCCCATATTCTCCACGGTTCACATCCTGATAATAGGTCATGGTCTCTTTGCTCGATGTTGTAACTTCAAATCCAACCGCTTTCAAATCCTCGGCAACAGCAGCGGTTACGTCCTCCAGCATGGCAAGATCGCTGCTGCAGGAGATGGATGTACTCAATTTAACCCCATCTTTTTCACGGACGCCATCCCCATCAACGTCGAGCCAGCCTGCATCTTCTAACAGTTTAACTGCCTGTTCTGGCGAATAATGATAGGAACCAGTGTCTATATCGCAATATGGGAGAGCAGGGTCCATTACCGATTCTGCTGGAACCTCCACGCCACTAAAGATATTCTGGCAAATCGACTCTTTATTGATAGCGTAATTGACTGACTGCCGAATCTCTACGTCCTCAAACGGCTGTGACACAGGGTTAATTCCCAGAATCCGCGTCTGAATGACTGCATCAGAAGTCAATGTGCCGAAAGAAGTATCCTGGCTCAACTCCTGATAAGCATCGTAGCTCATGTTATTTGCAGAAAGAAGCATATCAACCTCTCCGTTGCGGAGGGCCAGCAGCTTGGCATCATTATCAGGAATCACCTTCACATGGAAAATGTCCACATCAGGCCCCCCTCGGTCATAGTACGGGTTGCGAACAAAGGTATATACATCATTTTCCTTTTGACCATTGTACATATATGGCCCGGAACCCATGGTTTGAGTTTTAACAGACTCAGAAAGTGATCCATCTTCATTGAACGCATTGGGAGACATGATTCCCATGGGCAAGGGCAATGTGAAGTCCTGCAAAGCACCGTAATATGGTGTTGTTAGCTTGACTGCCACAGTATATTCGTCCACAACAGTCACTTCATCCATCAACGTGCTGGTAAGGCCGAAGACCCCGTTGGAATCTCCTAAAATAGCTGGCATATTATCAAAATTGAGTTTTACAACCTCCGCATTGAGCTCTTCACCATCTGAAAACTTGATTCCCCGTTTCAATGTGAAAGTATAGGTAAGAGCATCCGAACTCACTTCCCATTTTTCTGCAAGACCGGGGATAATTTCACCGTTGTCATACCGAACAAGCGTCTCATAGAAATTATCCAAATAATAGAGCAGCTCATACTGAGCATAGGCATTCGGCTTATTCTCATCTGTGGCCGCCATGGTAAACAGATCAAACGCTTTTTCTTCATCCTGATCCACGCCTTGGCCTCGGTGATACAGACTGCCCAAGGCATAGGCAACGAAGGGATTTCCCTCTGCAACCGATTTTTCATACCACTCGGCAGCTTTCAGATAGTTCTGATCCACGCCATAGCCGAAGGCGTACATCTTGCCGATCCGGTATCGGAGATACCCTGGCTTTTCCTCCTTTGGCTCTCTGGCGCAGAAAGCAGAGAATGCTTTTCGGAACCATTCCTGTGCCTGTTCTTCCTCCTTTTCACAGCCAAGACCGGCCAGAACCATTTTGCCAAGATCATGCATGGCAAAACCATTGCCACGCAGAGCTTCTTTCTTCAGAGCGGCCAGAGCCTGTTCAAAATCCGGTTTGGATGTCTTCGTGCCATAGAGGAAGGCACGGGCCGCCTTATATTCATCCGTCCACCAGGTATCTTTCTTCCGGCCCCTTCCGCCAGAATAAGAGCGAAAGGCGGGAGGCAGATCTGGCTCGATGGGATCGTCCGCCTGAGAATCTGGTTCCGGAGCTTCTGGCATTTCCAAATCAGGAGCATCGGCCTGAGCCGGTTCCTCCACATCCTGCCGGTCAGCATGAAGACCCAGGGCCTCCTGTATGACTGCATTCTTGATGGGCTTAAATTCTTTATTCTGTGAGAGCGGCACTCGCTGTGGAAGTGCTTCTGTATAGACCTGGAGTGCTTCTTCTTTCTGTTCGTACCACAGATTGTAAAGAGCGGCAATCTTTTCATCTGCCACCAGCTCATCCACGATGGCATCCACCAACGCTTTCACATCCGCTTTCAGGTAGCCATAGACCTTTTTCCCTTTAGTTTTAGAAAGCCGGTCAGCCAAACGCAGGAGCAGTTCCTCTACCTTGGGATTATCATAGGTTCCGGCATTGATGTGGGAGACAATCTCTACGATCAGCTCCTTGCTGTGCAGGCGCAGCTCATCCCTTTGAACCGTCTGCTTTTCATAAATGCAGAGCAGATCCTGCTCAAAGATATCTTTGGCCAGGGAAGACCGCATCTTTGCCACACCCTGTTTGGTAAGGAAACCTTCATTCTCGACGGTAGAGTACGCCAGCAGATGGATGTGGGGATGATGGCTCTCATTGTGAAAGGCAGCATACCATTTCAGATGATCCATGGGGATCTTCAGGCTGTCCGCCAGGGCCTGCGTCTGCGTCCGAAGCATATCCCGCCATCGGATGCCGGTATTGAAACCAAGGCACTCCGCATCCTCCCGGCGCAGAGAAATGATAAGCGTCCACACATTTCCCTGATGAGCGTTCAGCTCCTGGGATACCTCTTTCAGCTTGACCTGGACACCATCATCCGTGAACATCCCATGGCTGCCAAACCGTTCCGCACCAGGCCGGGTGCCGATGTAGTCGGCATAGGTTCTCTGGTTCAGGATCTCATGGGCATTATCCTCAATGGCACGGGTGATAAATTCAGAGGCAACTCCTACGGTCTTTTCTCTCTGGTAGTCCTCATACTCCAGCATCGTGGCACTATCCGGGAAATCCCGCAGGAGCTTTTCGATGAGCTTTTGTTGTTTCACTGTTGCGGGAGCCAGCTTGAAAGACTCATCGATCTTCTCCACACCTTCACGGGTGGCGATGTAGGTGGCATACCCGCCGATGGGCTTTTCCTGATCCGGCTTCAGGTACTTAAATTTGGTAACCAGACGGGCCATGGGGAACCTCCTTCCGTTTGAGTAAAGAAAAAGCAGGAGACCTCGAAAGAGATTTCCTGCCGGATGCGAATCATATTCTGTTCTATATCATTTGATGGCGGATCAGAGGATTGCTGTAATCACTCCCACTGCAAGACAAGCTGGCAGTCCAAGAAGCATACCAATACAGGACTGCCTGATATGAAAACGATAGTCCTTATATTCTTCCATATTCTCTGTGCCTGGTATCCTGACTTTTTTTGAATGACAAAACCAGATGCAGTCAAGAACAAGAGCGTCATACCAATCAATGATCAGCCAGATCAGGTAGGAATCCCGAAACCCTTTCCAGAATGTATCCGCTCCATTAAACTGTTTCAGGACAACAGCGAAGATGAACACAAAAGCAAGCAGGGCGATCCCCTTTCGGAGGATATCTGCCCTGGTAAAGCGTTGTTCTCTTTTTTCGATCAATCCTAATTCCATACATTTCTCCCGTATGGCCGGGGGATAATCTCCCACTGAGGTAAGGGGATTTTTCAGCGTCAGTGACACAATCAGAACTGTGAATAATAAGATACCAATCAGACTTTCTATCATGACCGCCATATTCACTTTACCTCCGATATCCATTTTATCGTTTTATGGAAAGCGTCTTCACGGCTGCGCCTGCAATCTTCCGGATATTGTCTCTCAATTTTAAACATTTTCAGCTTAGATGGATTTAATGGAACAAGAATGTGGCTTGCTTTTTCATATTCCAGGACATCCACCCGGAAAGCAAATCGGTGTTTTTCCAGACGGTTTACCATATATGCCACCGCCTCTTTGCTGGGCCACATGAGATCTTCCTTTGCGTAAATAAATAAAATGTTTCCCTGAATGTTCTCCACATGAATGGCTGTATCCTCATCAAAATGTTTCAGCGGTTCTTCGTAGATGTAGGATAACTCGAACTGCTGATGGAGGATGAGGTTCCGGATTGCCGGCCCATATTTCAGATGCGCTGTCATACACGGAAAATCTTTTCCCCTGTATGTGAATTCGGAGGCAGATGAAAAAGTTTTCGATGCCATGCTTTTATTCCCGTACATGCCTCCCCATATACAGTGGATCGGGGAGAGGGCAACAACGCCGCAGATATCCGGCATAAGAGAAGCGCAAAGCAATACCAGTTCAGCGCCTTTTGAAATGCCATACATGATAATCTTTTCATATCCTTTGTTTTTCAGCCACAGGATCGCTTTTTCAAATGGATCGACAGGCACCCGAACCAGTTCTTTCGGCAGCCCGTCTACGTTCCAGTAACAAATACCTAACGCGGCGATGCCGCACCTGGCAAACATAGCACCCACATTCATCGGGATATTTTCATTCCCTTCGCTGCCGCCTACTACGATGACGACCTTTTTGGGATCATGATCCTTAACAGGGACATGATAAAGTCCATAGAAGCCCTCCTGTGCAACCGTCACATATTCCACTTTCCCAACTCTCCCTGTTTTTGCAGCTTGGATTGCTGTCCGTATTTTCTTTCTTTATCCCATTTAGAGTCCTTTTTGCAAACATAGAAATCACACTTTTCTGCGCCCTCTGCAAGTGTACCTGTCCTGTATAACACGCCGCCCATGAGATCAGCAGAAATAAAATCCATGGCACACATATAGGGTATCAGTTCTTCCAAATGCTCCTGTTTTCCAAGCGCACACAGGCCGCACCTGTGATAGTTGATGGTGTATTCGTCTGCATCCCTTCCGGGAATCGTCTCCGTCATCCAGTTGAATTCGCTGTCGGATATGGCATTTGCAATTCTGTCCTTCTTGACTTTCTTTTTTTGATATTCCATATCAAATGGATTTTTACTCCCGAAAGCTTTTTTAATGAGCGACGCCTGCATCGTGGCTGTCACCATTTCCCCGAACTGCTCATGGCTCATCGCCCCATCCATTGCCTTATAAACTGCCATCCAGACAATTCCGCCGGAAAGACAGATTCGCAGAGGATTTTTCGTAAAACCGCCTATGTCGGGTGTCCTCGCCAACATATCTTTAAAGTTTTTACGCGATTTCTTCTTCACCCTGAATGTATCCGTATTTTTGCAATTGGCTGCGATATATTTGAAAATAGCAGGTGTCATCGCTGACCACATCAGTTTTTCACAGATGGTGTTTTTCATATTCATTCTCCTTCAAAACGTACTCATAAACGAGGGACTGATTGCCAGAGCCATCCTGAAAGGGCTTCTCTGCCACTTTCTTAAATCCACGTTTTTCATAAAACTCCCACGATGCAAGAGTGTTCGTAAAAAGCCGCACACGATCTGCTCCATCAGCTTTTGCCCGATTCAAAAATTGTGTGACCAATGCGGTTCCCAACCCCTTTCTGTAATTCCTTCTGGACGAAAGGGCAACGAGTTCCAGATCGCATTTCCCAACGGTTTCCTTATCCCTTTCCTGTAGCTGACGGAAAAAGGCATCAAACTGCTTCTGGAATGGTGCTGACATTTTATATCTTTTCAGATAGAACTTGAGGAACATTTTACACCAACGGCCATAGTGCTTTTTTGTCTCATACTGAGCTGCCAGAGCCTTGCTGAAACGCTTATCATATTTTCCACAGATGAATCCTACGACCTGATGATCCTCCGTTTCCGCAACATAGGTGAAATTGCATTTTTCAATCAGGATCTGTGCGTAGTCACGCAAAAGTATTTTATCGTTCTGATCCACAGAGCATGAAAAGAATCCTTCGTAGAAGCAATCCCTGCAGGCCGCAGCATCTTCTTCCTTATATGGACGAACAGTAAACATGGATGTACCCTCCTATGCGCAAATAGGTTAGTGATAACTAACTAATATTATATCAGAAGATATATGGGACTGCAATTCCTTTTTTACCTGTTAATCATTTGATAGTGACAAGACGGATCATGAGAATCCTCCTTCCGTTTTAGAGTAAAGAAAAAGCAGGAGACCTCGTAAGAGATTTCCTGCCGGGATACTATATTCCCTTATATATATTATATATATAATAGGCTGATACTAGTTTTGAGCCTTCAATCGTTTAATCAGTTGTCGAGCAAAGAGTAAAGCAATTTCATCACAAGAATATTCTTTAGAATCTATAGCTTGAATATCTGCAACCGAGGGATACTTCTTCCTTAAATCTTCGTTAGTAATATTGTGAACAATCGGCAATATCAATTTCTGTCCATTTCTATTTTGCCTATTCAGGAATTCATTCAGTTCCTTTTCTGTCCATTCACGATCAAAGAAATTTTCAGAAATTACAATAATAGCAAATTCAGCTTTTTTCGTTCCATCTAAAATACGGTCTTTCCATTTATCTCCCCATTCAAGAGATTTTTTATCATAAAATATTTTCACGCCAAGTTTTTCAAGAGAATCATTCAACTCATCTACGAGATCAGCTTTGTCCTTGTTGGCATGAGAAAGAAAAACATCATATTCTGGAAGCATATTGGCTTGGTATACGGGAACCGTTGTTTTTTCGATACCATTCATTTTATCAATAAATTCCTGATCCTTACTAATACTTTTAAGACACGATACAAGTTGCCTATATGCGCCTAAGTTACGATGAAATAAAATAGTTTTAATTCTTGAACCAAGAGCATGTTCTTTCAAATATTTGTTATAAAAAATTTCAAAATCATTTATCCAATCCTCACTTGGCTGATTATACTTATGTAAATCAAAATCCCCCGCTGCTGCATTAGCCGGAGGTTGAATGCTTTCTGTTCTTTTTAATAAATCATGTAGTTCCTTTTCAAATTGCGACATGCCTAATCTTCTTTCTTGCTCTTTCTTTTCCTCATACAAATAACTATCTTTAAGGATTTGTATTTGATAAGGATAGTTATCTCCCCATTGAACATGTATCAAACCAGATTCTCTTAATTCCTTAAAACAGCCTCTGAGAATCGTATCATCTCGATTACTTAAATTTTCAAATCTATTTTTCCAATAATCCGATACTTTCTCATTATCTACTATCTCTTTCAACACACTTTCTGCCTCATCGGAAATAACAATTCTATTCTCCATATGCATCTCCTTCTACATATTTTTCTCATTCTCTTTTCCAAACAACTTGAAAATTATTATATCATACTGTACGTTAAATTGTAATCTACTTTATCCATTTCACTCGTCTTCCTCCCATCCCTTCTGCCAGCTCACCGCATCATCAAAAGAGAAGGAGCCATTCAGCCTTTTGACCTCCTTGACACATTCTCCCCGCAAGCGTTCCAGTGACACCGGATCGATGTTGTTATTCGCCGCGACCACATTCATCATCACCGCCAGCTCCACAGCCAGCTTGAAGATCATCCGGTTCTGCCGGTGATCGCTCTCCGCCACAATGCTTTTCAGTGTGGATGTGACGATATTGGGGAGATAGATTTTGTTGTCCTCTGCGGAAAGATATCCCGCATAAAAAATGACAGCCTTTTCAATGAACTCGCTCTTACTGTCGCAGTTGTCTTTTTTATAGAGAGTGTCCGCCAACTCCAGGGTGGATGGCCTGATCCAGAGCTGGAAGCGGCGTTTGATTTCTTTCTTTTTTGCCTCTGTATCCTGCATGTCTGAAATCCTCCTTCTTATTCATAGGAACCTGCCAAAGCACCGTAACATTCCTTGAAACCTCTGGTTCTCAGGGAATGGAAGCACCTGACCAGGAACCTTTTTCCCAAATCCGGCACCGTAATGCTATTTCTTTCGAAATCGGCGGAATGCCTTGAAGTGGCCGGCTCTGCCGGACACAGTGAGCTGGGGCGGGGCCGCCATGCGGCACCGCCCCTTTCTCCTGCTTGATTTTCGACCCTGTATCCGCACGGGGAACCGTTGCTTTTCCATGGGCGGAGCCTGTCTTCACACGGGGCGCAAACGTCTCGTAAACCAGCGGGGAGGGATAACTTCCTCGACCTCGCCCACAAAATCGCAACACGGGGTCGACAGGCGGCTCACAGGGGTGTTCCTTTTCGCATCACATCTCCTGAACCGGCGGCGTTGTTTCTTCTGCCTGTTCGGGAGAATGCCAGTCAATCTCACGATCCCGCAATGCTTCTTCGAAGATCAGCTCTTTTGCTGCTATTGGGATTGTAGATTTGCGCTCAGCACGGTAGACCGCAGTAGAAACATCTTTCAGACGATAAGCCCGCCACTCCGGATCGCCCTGCTCTTTTACGCTGATCGTTCCATCGTCAAAATCAAATTCCAGGAGCGCGGTAATTCGATCATCATGCTCCATAGCGGTGCATAAGACAGAGAAGGTCAGGTCATCAATAGGCTGATGTTCTCCAAAAGAAAGCGCCAGACTGTCCAAGGTCAGCCTGCCCTCATTCTCCCGCATAAAATTCCGATAGAGATAAGCCGCACTGTAGAAGTTGTTTCGCAGGTCGGAAGTGAAATGAAAATCATCCCCGTCCTCATGGAAATGGATCACAGCAAATCGTCTGGCAGCTTCAGCCTCACGTTGTGCTTTCGCTTCTTCCTGACAGATCAGTGTTTCGATTTCCTCACGCTTTTCTTCCGGGACGAGAGACGCATAGGTTTCTTCAAAACATTTCCGCAGCACACCTTCGATGGTACGCCCCTGATCAGTCAGGATCTCGTCCAGAGCAGCGAGCCGATACTCGTTAAAATATACGGTAACATCGATATCATTCATTGGTTATGCCTCCAATCTTCGATTCAGTTTTTCTGTTTCTCTGCAAACTCTTTCTCCATAATCAGAACAATCCCACGCAGAACAAAAGTAACACACGGGATTGCCACACTATTGCCCAGGGCTTTATACCTTGGCGAGTCAGATGCCCCATCGATCAAAGTCCAGCCATCCGGGAAACCCTGCAGCCGCTCACACTCCAGAGGAGTGAGACGGCGGATTAGATTTCTGTTTACCTCAGGCTGGCAGATTAGGTCAGTTGCATCTTTATATTGTCTGGCGCTTTCTGTGCCAGCGACTTTGCTTTCCTGGAATTCATCCACTCGCTGGCGGCTATAGACTGCATGCCGGTCTGTTGTATTCAGGGTGTAACTGATATCTTCCTGATAGCCAAACCCATTCCCGCCATTTTTACTCTGCCGGTCAATGATATTCCCGGCAATACAATAGCTGTCCGGTTCCTCCGCGATCAGAGGAAGATTATTGCCACCTGTGCCGCTTCTGGCTGACAGTGTCGGGGATACCGGCAGCGGTCCGGTATAACGTCCATCGATCCCGTGGTTTTCAAATAGTACCAGGGATTGCGTATTGCCTCCCATCCCGTATGATGCAGTTACCGCCTGTGCTTTTTCAACGGGGCCGGTGAATCGGAGATCCTGCCCATGGTTATCAAAAACCAGCGGAGGATGACCGGACATCTGCGCCCGAAGTGTTCCTGCCACATCTACACTGCAGTCCATCACCTGGCCGCCCTGATCGTTCAGGCAGAGAGTCGGCTCTTTCTGCTGGTCAGGGAATCCGGCGATAAAGGTCTGCATCTGCATATTTCTTGTTGCCATCAATGCGCCGGAAACATGGCCCAGGTTAATCGTTTCCTCTCTTTGATTAATATGGAAAGCCATGAATCCTTCCTGACCTATTTGATCCCCGCCTGGATCTCCAGTGCTTTTTTGAGTATCTCCGGAAGCTCCTTGCCCCGTTCTGCTGATCTCCGCAGAATACCCAGGCAGGCTTTCCTGCTTAAATAATATTTCCGGGGCGGATGTTCCTCCAAAATCTGCGACAAGAAAGATTCTCTTACGTCTCTGGGGGACTCCCCAGTATTGAGCGTCCAGGACTCTCCAAGCGACAGAGAATCCACTTCCCAATATGGCCCCAGCAGATTTCCACCTCCCGGCCGGAGGTCGAGGAACAGATATGGTATGGTCGGCGATCCTGCAGATTTCCTCCAGGACCGCTCTGAAATCTTCTCCGTTTGAAGATGAGAATGCTCCGGGGACGTTTTCCCACACCATGAATCGGGGAACAATTCCGCAAGGGTTAACTGTTTCATTTCCTCGTTGTCTTTTTGCATCTGTCTTTCTCATCTCCTTTACGATCCGGATCTGCTCCATAAATAGTCCGGAACGCTCCCCGGACAAGCCTGCGCGCTTTCCCGCGATGCTCAGATCCTGACAGGGTGATCCGCCCGTAATGATATCTACAGCCGGAAGTTCCGCCCCTTTTAATTTCGTAATATCGCCCACATGGAGCGTCTCCGGGAACCGCTGCCTGGTCACCTGGATCGGAAAAGGTTCTATTTCACTGGCCCATATCGGAAGGATTCCGTTCCGGACAGCAGATAAAGGAAAACCGCCAATCCCATCGAACAGGCTCCCAAGCCGCAGTCTGATTCCCGTTGATTTTCCTATTACAGAACTTTTCGCATGTCAATCACCTCACGATTCGTTATTCATTGGTCTTTCAGATGCGTTGTTAAGGATTCCCTCCCGCAGCTGTCGGTGTCTGTTCTTTTTTCTCCGGTCTGGGCCGCCTTACTCTGGGCGCAGGATCTGCTGGTTCGCTGGAGCGCATCTCAATAAAATCCCGCACATTGGACGGGACATGTTTGCCATAGAATCCTTCCATGGCTTTGGTTAGCTCATCTTCAAGCTGCAGATCTTTCTGCTCCATGTAGAGCCGGAGCGCAGTCAGCTTTTCTTCATCAAAAGAAATTGTTACATTGGTTTTCTTCATAGGTTCCTCCTTCACATGGAAAGAGCAGGCCCGGAGTCTTGGCTCCAGTCCTGCTTGTCCTCACTTACATGAATCATTTTTGCCTGCCCCATGGGTGTCTGATGGAACACAGTACTGTCTGTACAGCAGTTCGTCCAGTCGGTCTGTTCCATGCGGCAGCTCTGGATCAGTGCGCCGGAAAAGTTGCTGTGGGTAAAGATGGCTCCCCGGGAGGTGCAGCCATCAGCCACCATCTTTTTAAAGCATGTTTCCTCAGCAGTGACGCCCTTGAGATCACAGGAGAACAAGGTTGCCTCTGTAAAATCAGAGAAGCACAGCTCCGTCTGCGCCAGATTCGTTTCATACATTCTGGCTCCTGCGAAGATGGCGCTGTTCAGATTCCGATGGCTCAGATTCAGTCCGGACAGATCGTATCCGGAGAAGTCAGCCTGTTCGCCGCCTGCATCGTGAAGCCAGAGGACATGTTTGGCGCAAATCACATCGACGTCCTCCTGGCTGAGCCGGGGAAGTTCTTTTTCTTCATGAGCATATTCCGGGTTCAGCTTGATGCACAGCTCATCGCCCAGGTCATCCAGATACGCAATCTCCGGGCGATCCTCCAGCATTCCAACGAGAAGCTGGGTTTCAACTTTATCCAATGCCAGCTCATCTGTCAGTATCCGGTACATTCCGCTCTGCTGGTCGATGATGGCTTTTTGTGTGTATTGTTCCGCCATTTCCGCCATCTCCTGATTGAATTTTGCTATTGTAGGGTACTGATCCAGAAGATAAAGTTGGCGGGCCTTGGGAAGAAAAGCATGGTAGCGGGCATAGTCATAGCCTTCTGCGTCAACGAGGATACCATCCTCCTGGTTTTCTCCCAGCACCAACAGGCAGTGCCGGGTTCCGTCCGCATCCTGACGCATGACTCCACGGTGTTTGACAATAAAATCATACTCCGCCAGCGGTGATTGGTAGAAGCGGGCATACTCGCTTTCAGACAGCTCCAACACTTTCTCTACCACACAATGCTGAGAGCGGATTTCTTCATCCTTGCGATGGAAAAAAGCATAGAGATCCATTCCTGTCACCTCCTTTACCGCATAACAAGATCCGATGTCATGTCCTCAGTCTGTTCCTTGGCTGCATCCGGTTCTGATGGATTCTCTGGTACGCCTTCATTCCCCTGGAGGAGATGGTCAACGTAGATATTACAGCCCAGCAGAGAATACACTCCCCATGCCGGATGCGCCGCCCTGATTACAGGCCGGACAGTATTCCAGATGGTAAGACATTTCGATATGATCCTCTGTCATAATCAGCTCATTGATTTCTTCTTCCTGCTTTAACGCAATCACGATCAACCTTCCGGCATCACTGTCGGCGAAGAGGTCAAGCCCAAACCGTTCCCGGATTTCCTGAAAACTTACTGACCACGTTCCTGTGGTGGTGCGCTGGATTCCTTCCTGGACGAGTGCATTTGCAATCTCTTTGAGCATGAATTGTTTTTTCTTATTCATGTGGTTTGCTCCATTTCTTTACATTTGAAATTGGATATCTTCGCTATTAACATCACGATCATTTTCAGGAATGTCGTTAGGATACTGACCATCTTCAAGCGTTCCTTCTCGTTCCATCTGTTCGATATCAGAAAGGTTCCCTCCATTGGCCAGATGCTCCGCAGCCAATCTCATTTCCCAAGGGAAGGGGCAGACCGGGATATCCGCAAGGGAAATGACTTGTCCTGCAATTTCATCCCCGTGTCGTTCTTGGATTTTTTGGAGCTGCCGGGAGAACTCCTGAAGGAAATTTTCCGCTGTTTTATATGCGCCTTTCGGTAATTCATATCCGCTGCTATCCATTCCTTCCAATTCTTTCGCCCATTCCAGCCATCTTGCTGCAGTAGCGTCGCTGCCAGGACGGATGGAATTCAAATAGGCAGTAAAATCTTCATATCTCATTTTGATCCTTCCTTACATCCGTACTCGAAGCCCCGCAAGATGATCTGTTTTTACGCCGACCAGGTACCATCGTTCATCCATTTCAATGCGGGTAGGCACCCACCGGCTGCCGATAAGGACATCAAAGCATTCCCCGCAGTGAAGTCCGCCATAGTAATGCTCCAGGGAAAAACGGATATCATAACGCCCACTTTCCTTATCGTAAATCAGGGTTCCATGTCTTTTTCGATCCATAACATCCTCCTATTGTGTTGGTGTTTCATTGTTACTGTTGTCAGTTTCGTCGCCTACCTGCAGAACGCCATAGCCCAGGATCTCATAATAGCCCACGCTGTAGGAGCGTTCCCTGCAGGCATCCCCGGAGTTTCCTTCGATGGTGTGGACGGTTCCATTCTCCACGCTGGCTACGATCCCCACATGGTCGGACACGCCATCCTGCCCATTGTCCGCCCAATCAAAGAAGATGATCATACCGGGGGACGGGGTTTCTGTTCCCGCCAGCCATTGGTTTCTCTGCTGGAACCAATTGACGCCATCGGAGCAGAGGGAGAACTTGGGGCAGATACCACGGTCAATGTAACCGCACTGATCGGCGCACCAGGAAACGAAGCAGGCGCACCATTCCACACGGGATTCAAATCCGTACCAGCTCCAGTAGGGCTGCCCGCCCTCATTGCCGATCTGCGACTGGGCCACGGAGACGATCTCCTGGTTGACGCCCACCATAAGCTGGGTAAACTCTGCCGCATCGATGTCCGTTCCGAAGGCGGCGTTGACAGCGGCAATGAGCTGCTCGTCCGTCTGATCCGGCGCAAAGCAGCCCACCAGCTTATTCACGAAATCCGGCTCAAAGGAAAATTCATAGAGGGCAGTTACATAGAGTACCTGGGCCTCCCTTACTTTCTGCCAGTCATAACCGGCGGCGGTCATGGCATCCTCGATGGCGTACATGGTATCCTCCACGCCCTGGAGCTTGGCGATTTCCTCGGCGGAGAGGTTCTGTTCCACCATCTGCTGAAGCTCTGCGGTATCAAATTCAATGGTACCGTTGAAGATGGAGACGATGGCCACGATAGGCATCACAATGATGATAATGATGCCCAGAACGATCCCGCCCACCACCTTGAGTACCTTTTTGTCTGTGAGAAGGGATACGGCAATCTTTTTAAGCGCCGCCCCCACAGTGGCGCTCATCGGCCTCCGGCCTTTCCGAAGATGGCCGATTTATAGTCCGGCGCAATGACCTGTAAAAGATACCGTTCAATCCCGCACCGATACAGGCAGGTGCCTCGCTCCGGATATTTAATCAGTTCAAACTCCGATGGCTCCACCTGGAGGGCATCCATAAACTCTGCGGGGTTGATCTGACCGGGGTTAAAGAGGAACTGATGGGTGGGGATGGAAAACAGCGGTTTCGTCATCTCGCAGACCTCCGGCATCAGGAAGTCATTGATGTTCTGGCTGGCGATGATGATCGCTGACTCCTTCTTCCGGACACGCTTCATAGCGTTTCGGATATACTCGATGGAGGTCAGGTTGGTCAGGTACATATACAGCTCATCGATGGCGGCTGCGGTATTCCCTTTGTCCAGGAGCTGGTTGGACATAAAAGAAAGCAGATTGAAGAGCATGGCATCCTTCAGCCTGCGGTTGGTGTCCATCAGCCCTTTCACGCCAAAGCATAAAAAGGCATCGTCCGTGATGTTGGTGTATCCATTGAAATACTTGCTTTCCGATCCTACGCACATGGAGTGGATGCCCAGGCATACCTGCTGGAGGGTTTCCTCTGTGTACAGGTACTTCCGCTGCTTATCGTAGGTCATGAATTCTTCCTCGCACAGCTTATAGAAGTCCTCCATGATAGGGAAGTCCGTAGGCTTTTTGGAGCTGTAGTCCGTGCTGTCGGTAATGCCGAACCGGGCATACAGCTTGGCCAGCAGGATCTCAATGGTGTCGATCTGCACATCCGTGAAATCTTTATAGGCCCGGAAGAAGTCCTTCAGGTAGGCGATGTGCTGGGAGAGCCTGGTCACTTTCCGGAAGGCCAGCGGTGTGGTAGCGTCGATTTCGCCTTCCGTGCCATCGCCCCATGCCTTTGGCTCTAAGGGATTGACGATGTACTCACCGCTCATGAAATCGATATAGCAGCCGCCCAGGGCCTCTGTCAGTTCCTCGTATTCCGCCTCCACATCCAGGGCGATGATGAGTTTTCCTGCTTCTCTTAAGTTGGTCAGGATCAGCTTTAAGAGATAGGATTTCCCCTGACCGGAGTTGCCCAGGATCAGGATATTGCTGGTGGTCTTATCCTCGCTGCGCCGGTCAAAGTCCACCAGGATGTTGGTTCCATACTTATCCCGGCCCAGGTAGATGCCACGGGGATCGGTCTTTCCGGAAAAGTTAAAGGGATACAGATTGGCCACGGAGCTGGCGGGCAGCACACGCTCGAACTGCGCCCCGAACTGATTGGCCCCCACAGGCAGAACAGAAAGATATCCTTCCTTCTGTCGGAGAGTGAGCCGGTCAACCGTTATCTTGGAGCGAGTCAGCTCCATAGCGATCTCTGACTGCAGCTCCTTTAAAGCATCCATGCCCTTTGCTTTCAGCTCAATGAACACGGAGCAATGGAGAAGCGATTCCTTGTTTTTCCGAAGATTGGCCAGAAGTTCCACCACATCCTGCAGATTCCCTTCAGCCTCAATGGTTTCATTCACATCGCTGCCGGTACTCATCAGCTTGTTCTTCCGGGTGGCGTTCTGCAGGATCTTCCTCTGTTCCATGGCCTCCACCAGCCGGTGGTAGATCCGAAGCGTTACGCCATTGCGGTCAGCAAGCTGGGAAAGGATGGCCTGTTCCTCGGTGGAGGGTGGGTATTCCCGGATGGCCCACACGCAGCGGTAACTGTCTCCAACGATATAGTGGTCGGAAAGGAACTTGATGGTACCCGGCAGGATGCAGTCGAAGAAGTCCTTGGTGCGGATTTCTTCCATCTGCTCCGGTGTCAGCACCTTGGGTTTTCGTTTGAACATTTCTTACCTCCTTGCCGCCGCTTTGCGGGAACAAAAGAGGCAAGAAAAAACAGCCGCTCTGCTTCCGCAAAACGACTGATAATTGTTACGTTGTTTGATTTTTGTATCGATAAGCTGTGACGGTATCACAGACTGCGTGATTACAGATCCATTTTTGGTGCATAATCTGCGGCAATATTTTCCTCCACATCATCCTCCGTAGAATGTTCCTGCACCGGTATCTGGCTTATGGCAAGCTGGGAAAGATACTCGATTCTCCGTTTGACTGATCCTGTGATGGCACGGATACGGATTTCATCTATATAGTCCTCCGTTCCTTCTGCTGTCAGCACACTCTCGATCAGCTCATCCACATCTTCCAGCCGGTCAAAATCAATCCAGCTAAAGTCAGACACCAGCTTTAATTGCTCTGCATGGTGGTTTTTAAAGGGCTTGCAGACCACATCTTTCTCCGAGCGTATCTGCATGGGCATCTTATCATAGCCCAGGGAAGAGCCGCTGTCATAAATCGGTGCAAAACCGATCCATTTCAGAGTTTCAGCCTCCCGCAGCATACCGAAATTATTAAAATGCCGGTCCTCATTGGCGATAATATAATCCAGCACGATCATGCGGTCCAGGAAGGGAACAGCATCATGGATGCCAAGCCCTTCACAGCAGTTGACAAAATGCTGATACACCGAGACGCTGTTGCTTTTTTTCTGCGTCTTGAGGATGCGCCATGCCGGAACCAATTCCGTATCCCTTGTAACAAAATCTTCACACACACTGTAAGGTGCGCCTTTGTTCCAGGTAACCTCATACGGTATGTGGGGGATGCTAAGGCGTTCCATGATCCCGGCGGCAATGACCTCATTAAAGGGCTGCTGTCGGAACGGGTTGCTGCCGCCTTTTACCAGACATCGTTTCCCGTCTATGATCTTCCATCGTTTTTTCAAGTTCCCGTCCGAAGTATTATCCGGGGAAGAAAAATCCAAAGCATCCGCTTTCTTATCCGCCCCGAACAGGACGTCTCCGATATCGTCTGAGAAATCATTGTCAAAAAAGTTGATCGTTTCCCAAGTCAGACTGGAACCTTCCGGACAGATCCAATACTGATCCGAAAGGCTCAGTCCATAACAGCGCACCAGAAGCATTTTTGTACTGGTGATCTCCAGGGTTTCCAGCGCCTCCCGGACTCCGGATCGGCTGGCCGGGATAGACCGGTCTGTCCACCACTCGTTTAACGCCGCCCGGTCAGCAGCACCTTTTTTTACTGTGATTCCCACGGGAAAATGCTCCGGCGCATAGACCGTACTGATCTTTTGTATCAAGCCGGTGGCGTCATCCAACTCCATCTCCGCCACGGCGATCCGTTTATGCATCAGGGTACACTTCAAGCTGTTCACCTCATTTCGCTTTCTGCCAGATGTTTCCGGCCTGTTTTTCAGGCTGCGAAGCTGTGCCTGCAGCGTTTTCCTCTGTTCCATCTTTTCAGCCAGAGGTTCGATTTCCTCGTCATGCAGATACCGGCTCTGCTTGACGCCGCTCTCTGACCATTGATGATAATAGTATGTCTTGTTATTGATGGTTTTTCTGGAGATATATCCTTTTGGAAGCTCATTGATCTGAGCCTTCAGCTTTGCAATTTGTTCCAGAAGCTCTTGTTTTTCCATTGACCGCCCTCCATCTCAAATGGATTATACCCTTTTTTAACCCCCTTTGTCAATGAGACGGTACAAATCGCAGAACAAAATCATCCTGTTTTCGCAGCCACAATGAGCAGACGCCCATCCCCGCCGGATGAACCGTAACAGGTAGACAGGGTGAGGAGCTGCTGGCCATACGCCGGGATGATCCCGGTGTCATAGAGGGAACACTCCCTGGCGTAGCGGATCTGGTGCAGGAAATCCGTTTCTGTATCCACGGTAAGGAAACGGTACCAGGCATCCTCCTTCTGCACCTTCATCACAGAAAAAATGGTATAGAGTGCTTTGCCAGCAACAGTTTCCAACTCAATGGTGGGATGCTCGGCATAGTAACTGGCATCCGTATAGTTTTTCAGGCTCCCGAACATGGTGCCATTCTTCATGTTGTGGCCATAGATGATTAAGTTTGCGCTCTCCAGGCTGCACCGGCCATCCAGGAAAGGGACGCCATTTATGCTGTACGCCCCATAGAAATCCTTCCGAAGATATTTTTCAGAATCCTCCGGGGTGTGCATCAGCGGATAGTCCACCGCTGTGCCTGGGATGCAGATCCAGCCGATGCAGTCTGCGTTCTGCTCGAATAATAAGGAGAGATTTCTCTGTTCCTCCTGCGGCTCCTGGGTTTCTGCAGATTCCTCCGGCGCAGAGGATTCCGCCTGTGATTCCTTCGGATCTTCCGGCGCAGTTACCAGCTCCGCCAGATCCTCGAAAGTATCCTGCGCCTGTTTCTGCCTCCACAGGTCATGGCCCGCCATGAAAACCGACAGCAGGCTGATTTGTGCGCTCAAACCCATCTTCGCTGATTTCAAACCAGCAATGATCGACCTCGGTATCATACTCATCGAATCTCCTTTCCGGCATCCCGACCTGTCTTGGGATAAAATATTCCCCCATGTCACAGCAATCAAGAATGCTTTGGATTTGCTCCTTGGATAATTCCCCCTGGATAACGCACTCATTATGAACCTTATAGTTACCTGCATCCCGATATAGATAGCAGATCTTGGTGTTCATGGATATGACCTCCTTTCCTTATAGCTTGTAGGATAGGGGGATTTTTCCCATAAAAAAGTGTCTTCGACACTTCAGCCCCCTAGCCCCCATTCATGGGGGAATTGGGGGTTTCTTTTTATGTGTTTTTCCTGCATAATAGACTTATGAATATATTACAAACCATTTTTAAAGACCATT
>NZ_BSBO01000022.1:0-69050 GCF_027924685.1 Sellimonas catena | reverse complement strand
AAAGATATTGAATAATAGAAAGTAAGTATAGTATAATGTTCATGAGCATTGACTCCTTTCGTGTAAGGTTTGTTTTTGGCGATAGACATTATACCAGAAAAGGGAGGTCAATGCTCTTTTTATTGCAAATTTCCCTTAAAAACAAGGTTTATGAAAGATTTAGACACAAAAAAACAAGGTAGTATTTGACACTACCAGTCAGAGACAGGAGGAATACAGATGGGAACATTTCGGATTATCAAGGGAGATATTACAAAATGCAGAGCGGACGCCATCGTCAATGCTGCGAATCCATCGCTGCTTGGAGGCGGCGGAGTGGACGGAGCCATCCACCGGGCAGCAGGACCGGAACTTCTGGAAGAGTGCCGTACTCTCAATGGATGCAGGCCCGGTGAAGCGAAGATCACAAAAGGCTACCGCCTTCCGGCGGACTATGTCATTCACACACCGGGGCCGGTATACCGTGGCGGAAACTGTGGAGAGGAACAGATTCTGGCCTCCTGTTACCGGAACAGTTTAAAGCTTGCAGCCTGCTATGAACGGAATACTGTAGCCTTCCCGTCCATCAGTACCGGAATCTACGGATACCCGGTTTCCCTTGCGGCAAAGACGGCTGTCAGGGAGATTCTCACATTTCTTCATACTCAGAGCACGGTCCGGGAAGTGGTGATGGTATGCTTTGATGAAGAAACAAAGAAAGCCTACGAAGAGGCATATCAGGAAATCGGGCAGACCGAATTTATGATCCGGAAAGCAGGGGAAGCTGATCTTGCGGATATTCAGAAGCTGATGGAAACAACCGTTGCATATATGGAGAATCCGGACTGGTTTTACGAGGATGGAAAAGAATTTCTGGAAACCTGCGTAAAGGAAGAGGAGAATGCTGGTTTTGCGGTCATTGCAAGGACTAAGCAGGAGGGAATTCCTGCAGGATGTTTTCTTGTGGAGATCCCGGGGGATGTCCCGTACAACCTTGGCAATGATCTGGGATTTTCAAAAGAACAGCTGCTTTTGTCGGCGCATATGGATACGGCAGCTGTGGCTCCTCTTTACCGCGGGCATCATCTTCAGGACAGGATGATGGAAGTCTGCGAAGAGGAAATGAAGAAACGGGGCATGCGTTATCTGTTGGCGACCGTTCATCCGGACAACCCGTACAGTCTTTCCAATGTGCAGAAACGGGGTTACGGAATCCGGGCGACGAAAGAAAAATACGGCAGATCGCTCCGCCATATTCTTTGTAAGGAAATATAAGCCATGGGACAGACAGCTCCCATGGCTTTATTTTCATGAGAGGAAATCCTCTTTCACACTCCTTTTTGCGATAGAGATAAATTTTTTCAAGGGTGGGTTATCCACTCCTTTTTTATAGAAAATTCCGTAGGATAAAGGATCCGTGCCGGCGAGAGGAATGTAGCACAGCTGTTCATCCGGGAATCGGGATTGCGGAAGGATGCAGTATCCATATCCGGTACGGACCAGTGTCAGAGCTGCCTGATAATTATCACAGAAGTAAACCGATTCGGGCGGCAGATAACCGGTGATGCGGTTCTGATATTCCAAGGCGCCGGCAGGAAGCGCATAGGAGTTGCAGAAAACAAGGCGTTCTGAAAGAAGATCCTGTTCGGTGATTTCGTTTTTTCCGGCATAGGCATGACCGCGCGGAAATACGCAGCAAAGCGGGATATGGAGCAGTTCATCGTAAACGACGTTTCCTTTTAAAGGGATGTCGCTTTGGAATCCGATCAGAAGATCAAGCTCTCCCTGATAAAACAGATTCAGAAGCGAGCGGTGGGAGATGATTCTCAGAAACGGATGAAACGCAGGCATCTCCTTTAAGCAGGAATCGAGAATGCCGTTTAGAAAATCAAGGTGGGCCTCGCTTCCACACCCGATGGAGACCACCTGCATGGCGGCAGCGGTGTGGTGCTGAATTTTGGCGGTAGCGTATTTCAGTCGTTCTATGATCTGCTTTGCATCGTCAAGAAAGCTGATTCCGGCAGGGGTGAGGCGGACAGTCCTTGTGGTCCGGTGCAGCAGTTTGGTATCCAGTTCCTCTTCCAGAGCATGAATCTGGCGGGAGACTGCGGACTGGGTAATATTGAGAGATTCAGCGGCTCTTGCAAAGTTCAGGTTTTCCGCCACCTGGACAAATGTTTTCAGCTGTTGTGTATTCATGGTTCCGTTCCTTTCTATTATTGCGTTTGTAGCATTAATGATACCATTTTTTCATTTTTCATTCAAGGAAATTTGTGATTTAATAAATAGGAGACAGTTCGGAAGCTGACAAAAAGCATCCGGTACTGGAAAAATTAAAAATAAGGTAAAAGAGTAAATGGACAGGAGGTTTTTACAGTGAGAAAAGTATTACAACAGCTGGGAAAGTATAAACGGGATACCTTTCTGTGTATTGGACTGACCGCTCTCGAAGTAATATGGAAATACTCATGCCCTTTGTTACGGCCATTATTATTGACAGAGGACTGGAGCAGTCGAATCTTTCCGTCGTATATCGTTATGGCGCCCTGATGATTGTCATGGCATTTCTGAGCCTGATCTTTGGCGCGATGGCAGGAAAAAATGCTGCAAGCGCCGCATCCGGTCTGTCCGCAAATCTGCGGGAGGCAATCTATGCCAATATTCAGACCTTTTCCTTTTCCAATATTGACAAATTCAGTGTGCCTGGACTTGTTACACGTATGACAACGGATATTACCAACGTGCAGAATGCCTACATGATGGTGATCCGCGTGGCAGTCCGGGCACCGTTAAACCTGATTTTCAGTTTTACCATGTGTATGATTATTAACCGGAGACTCAGCGGCATGTTCCTGATTGCGGTTGTGTTCCTTGTGGTTGTAATTGGATCGATCATGGTCATCACTCTGAAAATTTTCCGTCAGGTTTTCCGCCGGTATGATGATTTGAACGCGAGTGTACAGGAGAATGTCACTGCAATCCGTGTGGTAAAAGCATTTGTACGTGAAGACTATGAAAATAAAAAATTTGCAAAAGCATCCAGGATTCTTTACGATCTGTCTGTCAAGGCAGAGGGGCTTCTAGCATTCAATAACCCGGCCATGATGGTTGCGGTTTACTTCTGCATTATTTCCGTCTCCTGGTTCGGTGCCCGGTTTATTGTGGAAGGTTCACTGACAACAGGAGATCTGACCAGTCTGTTCAGCTATATCATGGCTCTTCTTATGAGTCTGATGATGCTGTCCATGGTAGTGGTTATGATCAGTATGTCCATGGCGAGTATCCGCCGTATCGGTGAAGTGCTTGATGAAAAGCCGGATCTGACGGATCCTGAGAACCCGGTGATGAAAGTTGAGGACGGCAGGATTGATTTTAATCATGTGAACTTTTCCTATAAACATGGAAGCGGTAAAAATGCTCTTTCTGATATTGATCTTCACATTAAAAGCGGTGAGACAGTTGGTGTAATCGGAGGAACCGGTTCCGGGAAAAGCAGCCTTGTCAATCTGATCTGCCGGCTCTACGACGTGGATGAAGGCTCTGTCTGTGTAGGCGGCGTGGATGTCCGCAAATATGATACTGAAGTGCTTCGGAATCAGGTTTCCGTTGTGCTTCAGAAAAATACTCTGTTCTCAGGAACGATTCTGGATAACCTAAGATGGGGAAATCCGGATGCCACAGAGGAAGAGTGTATTGAGGCATGCAAAGCAGCGTGCGCGGATGAATTTATTGACCGGATGCCGGGAGGATATGAAACCCGGATCGAGCGGGGAGGAGCCAACGTTTCCGGAGGACAGAAGCAGCGTCTGTGTATTGCGCGTGCACTTTTGAAAAAACCGAAAGTACTGATCCTTGATGATTCTACCAGCGCGGTAGATACGGCGACCGATGCAAACATCCGGGCAGCCTTTGCAAAGAAGATTCCGGGAACAACAAAGATTATTATTGCACAGCGTGTTTCCAGTGTGGAGTCCGCAGACAGGATTCTTGTTCTGGATGAAGGAAAGATCGATGCGTTCGATACACATGAAAACCTGCTGAAACACAATGCAATTTATCAGGAAATTTACAACTCGCAGCTGGAAGGCAGCGGCGACTTTGACCAGCCGGCATAATCAGAAAGGAGGAAACAGTGTTATGAGCGAAAAGATCAATGAAAAACCATCAGGATCCAGAGTAAATACAGCCGTCAGGCTGATCAACAGGGTCATTCGATATATGCTTCATTATTACAAAATTCCGTTTTTGATTGTAGTTATCTGCATTTTGATTACTGCTATCGCAACTGTTGTAGGGGCGACATTCCCCCAGACGTTGATTGATGATCACATTACACCAATGCTCGAAAGCGGCTCCAGGGATTTCAGCAGTCTGGCCTCCGATCTGATTCGTCTGGTATGCATAATGGCAACGGGAGTTATCACGGCATTTACCTATAACAGGATCATGGTCAATGTCAGCCAGGGAACGATGCGGCATTTAAGAGATGATCTGTTCCGCAGGATGGAGTCTCTGCCGATCAAATATTTCGACACCCATGCACATGGCGATATCATGTCGGTCTATACCAATGACGTGGATACATTGAGACAGCTTTTAAGCCAGAGTATTCCGCAGATTATCAACTCCGTGATATCCATGATTGCAACATTGATTACAATGATTATTTTAAATCCGGCGCTTACCGTTATTTCCATCTTGACAGCATGTATCATGTTGCTTGTAACAGCCAACTTTTCCAAACTGTCCGGAAAATATTATGTCCGCCAGCAGATCGATCTTGGTGCAGTGGATGGATTCATCGAAGAGATGCTGGATGGTCAGAAAGTTGTCAAGGTATTCTGTCATGAACAGGAGGCCATGGAAGATTTCCACAAAGTCAATGAGAAACTGAGAGACAGTACAAACAAGGCGAACCGTTATGCAAACCTGCTGATGCCGATTAACGCCAACATCGGCTGGATCAGCTACGCACTGGTAGCGATTGTAGGAGCAATCCTCGGGATCAACGGGCTGGCAGGAGTTACCATCGGTACTGTTGTTACCTTTGTGGGACTGAACCGAAGCTTTACCAACCCGATTACCCAGGTAAGCCAGCAGATCAACTTCGTGGTCAATGCGGCAGCCGGAGCACAGCGTGTCTTTGAACTGATGGATCAGGAGCCGGAGAAGGACGAAGGATATGTGGAACTGGTCAATGCCGAAGAGGATGAGAACGGCAATCTGATTGAATCCCCGGTGCGGACCAATATCTGGGCGTGGAAACATCCGCATAAGGCGGAGGGCACCATTACATACCGCAGACTGGAAGGCGGCGTTGTATTGGATGATGTCGATTTCGGATATAACGAAGACAAGATTGTCCTGCACAATATCAGTCTCTATGCAAAACCGGGACAGAAGATTGCGTTTGTCGGCGCGACGGGTGCAGGAAAAACGACGATTACAAACCTGATCAACCGGTTCTACGATATTGCGGACGGGAAAATCCGGTATGATGACATCAATATTAACAAAATCAAAAAGCAGGATCTGAGAAGATCTCTTGGTATGGTCCTTCAGGATACCCATTTGTTTACCGGTACGGTAATGGAAAATATCCGGTACGGAAAACTTGACGCCACGGACGAAGAATGTATCAAGGCGGCAGAACTTGCGAATGCGGACGGATTTATCCGGCGGCTGCCTGACGGCTATAATACCATGCTGACGGGAGACGGATCCAACTTAAGCCAGGGACAGCGGCAGCTTCTCGCTATTGCCCGGGCGGCAGTTGCGGATCCGCCGGCACTGATTCTTGATGAGGCGACTTCATCTATCGATACCCGTACCGAGAAACTCGTACAGGCCGGAATGGATGCCCTCATGAAAGGACGGACCACCTTCGTCATTGCCCACCGCCTGTCCACAGTCAAGAATTCAGACTGCATTATGGTTATGGAACAGGGGCGTATCATTGAACGAGGCACCCACGATGATCTTATCGAGGCAAAAGGAAAATATTATCAACTCTATACAGGAAACTTTGCTTCCTAGAGACAAGGTCTCTTTTCAGACAAAGCTCCGCCCGGCGGGATTCCTTCTCCCGCAGGCGGAGCTTTTGTGTGCGAGAAATGATTGCCTGGGATGAAAGATTGGATTACAATAAAAGGAGAAGAAAAAAGAAAGCGGTGAAGACAACATGAGCAACAGATTTGAAAATGTAAAAAAGAATTTTGGATTCGGATGCATGCGCCTTCCAATGGACGGCGAAGAAGTAAACCGGAAGGAATTTACCAGGATGGTAGATACTTTCCTGGAAGCCGGATTCAATTATTTTGACACGGCCAGAGGCTACTTAAAAGGAAAAAGCGAGACAGCCATCCGGGAATGCCTTGTAAAACGGTACTCAAGAGAAAGCTTTATCTTGACAGACAAACTGACAGAACCATACTTCGAGACAGAAGAAGATATCCGCCCATTCTTTGAAAGCCAGCTGGAAGCGTGCGGCGTGTCCTACTTCGATTTCTACCTGATGCACGCACAGAACGCAGAAAATTATAAAAAATTCCAGAAATGCCACGCCTATGAAACAGCTCAGAGATTAAAAGAAGAAGGAAAAGTCCGCCACGTCGGAATCTCCTTCCACGACAGCGCCGAAGTACTGGATCGGATTCTCACCGACCATCCGGAACTGGAAGTCGTACAGCTCCAGTTCAACTATGCAGACTACCTTGATGAAGAAGTACAGAGCAAAGCCTGCTATGACGTCTGCCGGAAACACGGAAAGCCGGTCATCGTCATGGAACCGGTCAAAGGAGGAAAACTCATCCGCCTGCCGAAAAAAGCACAGGACACACTCGACGCACTCCACGGCGGAACAAACGCAAGCTACGCCATCCGCTTCGCAGCAGGCTTTGACAATGTCATGATGGTACTCTCCGGTATGAGCGACATGGAACAGATGAACGATAACTTAAGCTTCATGACCCGGTTCCAGCCACTCACACCCGAAGAACAGGACGCAGTCAAAACGGCAGCAGAGATCTTCAACGCACAGAAAATGATCTCCTGCACCACATGCCGGTACTGCACCGACGGATGCCCAAAACAGATCCCGATCCCGGAAATCTTCAACTGCGTCAACGACAAAATCCAGTACGAAAACGAAAAAAGCAAAGAAGACTACCAGACCATCACAAAAGAAAAAGGAAAAGCATCCGCCTGCATCCAGTGCGGCAAATGCGAAAAAGCCTGCCCACAACACCTCCAGATCCGCCAACTCCTCAAAGACGCAGCCCAGATGTTTGAATAATTTTTGGGGACGTGTTCCGATTCACCGGAACACGTCCCCAAAATACAAAAAATGCCTTCCAGCCCAGTAAAATCAAGGGCTGGCGGGCATTTTCATGAAAAATTCATTGGGGACAGGTTCCGAAGCATCGGAACACGTCCCCGATGACGTAGAGGATACCGTCGTCGTCGTTTGAGAGTGTGATGAAGTCGGCGGCTTCTTTGACGGCGGGCTGTGCGTTTGCCATGGCGACGCCGAGTCCTGCGGACTGGATCATGGTGATGTCGTTGTAGCCGTCTCCGCAGCAGATCATCTGGTCGGTGGTCAGCCCGATGCTTGAGAGGAGTTTCTCAAGGGAGTGTGCCTTATCGATGTTCTGCGGCATGATTTCGAGGAAGAACGGGTCGGAGCAGTAGATGTTGAGCAGTCCGTGAAAGTGCGGGATGAGCTTGTCTTTTACACGGGCGATTTCATCTGGTTCTCCTGTGATGAGGAATTTGTTGTTGTCTGCCTCGATATGTTCGGTAAATGGTTCGATATGGCGGACCGGGAGCCCGTTGATCCGGGATTCCAGTTCGGTGTACTGGTTCGTGTGGAGCCCGGACAGTATGGCCTTCTCGGAATATCCTACAATGTCGACATCAAAGTGTCTGACGATTTCAAACAGAGGTGCAGCAATGTTTTTTGGAAGGTGTCTGTTGTAGATGATCTCCCGGCTCCGGCAGTCGGTGATGCGTCCGCCGTTGAAGGAGAGAATGTAGCTTCCAAAGCGTTCCAGCTGCAGTTCTTTTGCAAGGGGAAGGACGCCGGTTGTTGGGCGTCCGCTTGCAAGTACTACTTTGATTCCGTTTTCCTGTATCCAGATCAGTGCCTCTTTTGTCTGGGGCGTGATCTCTTTTTTTGAGTTGGTCAGTGTGCCGTCAAGATCCAGGGCGAGGATCTGGTAATCCATCATAATGTTTCTCCTTTTTCCGTGCTGTTGCCTGTGTGGCAGTATCCATTACAGCCGAATTCTTTTAATGTTTCCACAATCTGAGAGAATTTCATGGAATTGGAAGCTTTTACAAGGACGGTATCCCCCTTTTGAAATAAAGAAGAGACGTCGTTTAAAAAGCGTTCTTTGTCTGGATAGTAGAGTACGGTATTGCCGGAGGCAATATTTTTGGCACCCTGATACATGTGTTCGGCCAGAGGTCCGATGCAGATGATCTGGTCGATGCCTTTGCGGGCAGCGTATTCTCCGGTTTCAAAATGAAGGCGGTCTTCGTCTTTGCCTAATTCTTTCATGTCCCCCATAACCGCAGTGCGGCGTCCCAAAGCCATGGCGAGGACATCGAGGGATGCCCGCATGGATGCCGGATTGGCATTGTAGCAGTCGTCCAGAATGGTCAGAGTATCGGTCTCAATCTGGTGATTCCGTCCGGATACCGGCTGGAGAGCCCGGATACCGGATTCGATTTCCTCGGCTGAGAGTCCGAAGAGGCGGCCGATGTAAGCTCCTGCGAGAGCGTTGTAGACCATGTGTTTTCCTGGAATCGGGATGTCGGCCTGAATCGTTGCCTCCGGGAAATCGCCGCATGCCGGAAGCTGGATTGTGCAGAGTGTTCCCTTGAGTCCTCTGTTTTCAATGTGGGATGCGAAAACCGGAGCGGCAGAATCGATGCCGAAAAATACCGGTTTCTGCCCGCGCACATCAGAGACCGTGCGCAGCATATCATCATCTCCATTTAAAACAACACAGAACTCATCCTGCAGGTGATCGAACATTTCAGTCTTTGCTTTGAGGATTCCCTCACGGGAACCGAGACTTTCCAGATGTGCGTATCCGATATTGGTGATGACACAGACATCCGGCCTTGCAATATCCGCCAGACGGTGCATTTCTCCGAAATGGTCGATTCCCATTTCGAGAACCGCGATTTCATCTTCTTCGGTCAGCCGGAAAATGGTCAGCGGAAGACCGATCTCATTATTATAATTTCCTTCTGTTTTCAGTACGTGATATTTCTGCGCCAGAACAGAGGCGATCAGCTCTTTGGTGCTGGTCTTGCCAACGCTTCCCGTAATGCCGATCACTTTCAGATTCAGCCGGCTGCGGTAATAGCGGGCCAGATCTTTGAGCGCCTGTTCGGTGGACTCTACAACAATATACGGGTACGGGACGTCTCCCAGGGAATGTTCGGATAAGGAGCACAGTGCTCCTTTCTCCATAACCTGTTCTATAAAATCATGTCCGTCTACGCGCGCACCTTTGATTGGAACGAAGAGAAATCCTTCTTCAATCTTGCGGCTGTCAATTGCCACGCCGGTAATCTCCCGGCTGAGAAGCTCTTCCGGTCCGTAGCAGGTACCGCCGCAGGCGGAGGCAATAGCTGCCAGTGATAATCCTTTCATATGTGTTCTCCTGTCTTTGGTAATTACCCGCGGTAACGGGCATCCATGGATTTTTCAATCAGCAGTTCGCAGAGATCGCCGAATTCGATTCCGGCCGCTTTTGCTTCTTTTGGAAGAAGGCTTGCGGCTGTCATTCCAGGCAGACTGTTGTATTCCAGACAGTAAATGCTGCCGTCTTCAGTCAGAAGGAAATCGGCACGGGCATACACGTCCAGTTTGAGCGCCTTGAATGCCTTCTCCGCAATATTCTGAATCCGAAGTGCTGTTTCCTCCGGAATCCGGGCAGGGCAGATCTCTTCTGTCATGCCGTCCTGATATTTGTTCGCATAGTCAAACCAGCCGTTTTTCGGACAGATTTCGATGACCGGAAGGGCTTTCCCGTCGATGACGCCGCAGGCAAGTTCTCTTCCTTTAATATACTCCTCAATAATAATCTCGTCTTCATAGCGGAAGGATTCCCGGACAGCCTGGTCAAATTCTTCCTCTGTGTGGGCGAAATAAACGCCGATGCTGGAACCTCCGGAGCATGGTTTTACCACGAGCGGGAGAGAAAGTCCGGTGGAAGCAAGGGAATGATCCGAAGCAGATTTTTTCATCCAGGTTCCCTTTGGAGTCGGAATCTGGTTTGCCTCGAAGATCACCTTCGTAATTTCTTTATCCATGGAAAGGGCGCAGCCAAGGGAACTTGGGCCGGTATAACGGATGCCGAGGACATCAAAGGATGCCTGGAGTTTTCCGTTTTCTCCTACGTCTCCGTGAAGTCCCATAAATACGATGTCTGCAAGCCGGCAAAGTTCGATGACATTGGCGCCGAAAAAGCAGTCTGATTTGTCTTCTCTGGATGCCTTTACCGCTTCCAGATCCGGCTCTGTGGAGCGGATTCCGGATGCGATTCCAAGACCTGCGTCCGGTCTTTTGAAAACCGCTTCCAGATCATCCCCGGCATCCGGAAGCCCGAGGAACGGATCCAGAAGAAAAGCGTCGTGGCCTTTCTCGCGTAAGGTACGGCAGATCCCCGCACCGGAGCTTAAAGAAACGTCACGCTCGGTGCTAAGTCCTCCTGCTAATACAATAATTCTCATAATCAAATCCTCCTTATAAATTATCCATACTCATCTGATCGAGCAGTTCCTTCTTCACCTGATACAGCCGGTCAGATAAATCGACATAGACATTGTGCGGGTAGAAGAGACGCTTTGTCTCATCCCACAGTGTATCTTTTTCCTGGCGGCAGTAGTCCGCAATCTCCATCACGGTCGGAGACTGGTATACGCATTCTCCGTTGATGAAAACCGGAACGAGCATTTCACGCATCGTGTAAGTTCCGCCTTTTAACTTCGTCTTTTTCCATGTTTCGATCGGGTCGAACAGAAGCAGATCGTCATTTTCATCGAAAGTCTCATCTGCAAAACAGATCAGGTCTGCCTTGATCTTGCCGCTTTCCTTCTCGTAGATCCGGTAGATCGTCTTGTTGCCCGGATTGGTAATCTTTTCCGTATTCTCGGACAGCTTGATCTTCGGAACAAACGTGCCGTTTTCATCCTGAATAGCCGCCAGCTTGTAGACGCCGCCAAAGGACGGGCAGTCCTTGGACGTGATCAGGTGAGTGCCCACACCCCAGACGTCGATGGCTGCTCCCTGCTGCTTCAGATCGTGGATCAGATATTCATCCAGATCATTGGAAGCGGAAATCTTCGCCTCCGGGAATCCTGCGTCATCCAGCATCTTACGTGCCTTCTTAGAAAGATATGCAAGGTCGCCGCTGTCAAGACGGATTCCGAAGCTTTTCGACTGGATTCCCTCTTCCCGCATCTCACTGAACACACGGATCGCGTTCGGTACACCGGATTTTAAGGTGTCATATGTGTCCACAAGCAGAGTACAGGAATCAGGATACATCCGGGCGTACGCCTTAAATGCTTCGTATTCACTTGGAAAACTCATGATCCAGCTGTGGGCATGGGTTCCCATCACCGGAACATCAAACATCTGTCCGGCCAGAACATTGGATGTACCGACGCAGCCGCCGATCATGGCAGCTCTCGCCCCGTAAAGTCCGGCATCCGGCCCCTGGGCACGGCGAAGGCCGAACTCCATGATGCCGCCGCCGTTTGCCGCGTAGACAACACGGGCAGTCTTGGTAGCAATCAGAGACTGGTGGTTTACGATATTCAAAATCGCCGTCTCCACCAGTTGGGCCTCCATAATCGGGGCAACGACTTTGATAATCGGTTCTCTTGGGAAAATCACACTTCCTTCCGGAATTGCGTAGATATCACCGCTGAAATGATATCCACTTAAATAATGAAGGAAATCTTCATCAAAAATGTGCAGGCTTCTTAAATAATCCACTGCTTCATACGAAAAATGCAGCCCCTTGATATACTCGATCACCTGATCCAGCCCGGCTGCAATGGAATAGCCATTATTACAAGGGTTGGCACGGTAAAAGACGTCAAATACAACGACTTTGTCGTGATCCTTCTCCTTAAAATATCCCTGCATCATTGTCAGTTCATACAAATCTGTCAATAATGTCAAATTACGTTCCAACATAGGACACACTCCTTTTTTGCCGCACAAAAGAGTGTACGGCCTTTTTTTCAGCATAATACTGGAAACATTATAGCACTCATCCGGGCAAAGGGAAAGAAAAAATCCGCAACTTCAAATTGAAAGCCCCGGGGAACTGGTATATAATAAGCTTAAAAAAAGAACATTTCCAGATGGAAGGAGGAGTCAATATGACCACACGAAAAGTGATAGCAGCAGATATCGAAAGCAGATATGAGGCACCGGGCGCAGAACTGGTTCGTATTGCATGCCAGTTCCAGAGCAGGATTATGTTAAAGAGCGGCGATATGCATATCAACGCAAAGAGTATTATGGGGATGATGGCTTTCCGACCATCAAAGGGAATGGAGATCGAGATCACTGCAGAGGGTGACGACGAAGAAGAGGCAGTCATCGGCATTGAGGCCTTTTTGAAAAATGACCAGGTAAGGTGAGAGAATGTAGTGGGCAGAGAGGAAGAAAGGCGAATGACATATATTAATAGTCTGGACATTCAATCGTTCAGAGGAATTTCTTCATTACAATTAGATCAGCTTTCCAGTATTAATATTCTGACAGGGGATAATAATTCTGGAAAAACAAGTGTACTCGAAGTCATAGAAAGTTACAGTAATCCAGAAAGCCTCAAAATGTGGGGGACATTGTTAAGAAAGGGATCGTCAGCGTCGGCATATTCTTTTTATGAAGGATTCTATGACCTATTTAATATCAATGAAAAAGATAAGAGTATCGAATACACTATTAAAAGCCAGGACTCTATATCAAAACATGTTGTAAAAGAAAGAATACGAGTTGATGCACGGATTATAGACGAAGAGATGACCGAATCTGAGTATAATCAAGTAAGAGAAATTGTCAATTATGCCCCAAGCGATTCAGAAGAAATGCTTCAGAGAGTGGGAAAGATGGAGCTTTGTATCCGAATCAATGATTCGACCGTGGCAAAAGGCTGGGTGTATGAGGGGCAAAGACGTTTAGATACCGCTTCCGTTGGAACAGAAGGAAAGCAAAAACATAATATAGTCTATATTGCGCCATCCAGTCATACGGATGCAGATATATATCTTACAGATATTCTAAAATATCCGAATCTTTATGAAGAAATGTTAGAGATATTAAAAGATTATGATGAAAATATTATCAGCATTAATTATGATAAAGGGAATCATAATTATGGAAAAGGTATCTATAAAATCTTGTCAAAGTCGTATCAGGAAGCTTTGCCATTGAATGTATATGGCGATGGAATGAAAAAAGCAGTTTTGCTGATGAGTGCAGTTTTAAAGGCGCAAGACGGGATTTTGCTTCTGGATGAATTTGAAACTGCAATTCATACATCAGCTATGAGCAGAACATTTCGATGGATTTTGGAAACTTGTCTTAAACTGAATGTACAGGTGTTTTTAACGTCACACAGCAAAGAAGCGATTGATAAAGTTTTAAAATGTTCTGAAAAAGTGAGAAGTCGTACAGCAGTATATACTCTTTACAGAAAGAAGGATAAAATCACAGTTAGGCGGCTTTCCGGAAATAAAGCGTTGGAAGTACAGGACGAAATGGGATTGGAGTTGAGATAAATGAAAAGTATGTTAATCTGCGAAGGCTCAACGGATTCCGTTCTGATCCAGTACTTTATGAGAAACACATATCAGTGGGAGGACACCCGGGAGAGTTTCCTCATAAGTAAAAAATTTAAAACATTTCGTGTTCTCAAAAAAGAAGAGCGATTATTGTGCATAGGAGGAAGCGGAGGAGCCAGTCGGATTTTGGAAAAGTTTGGATATATGCTGGAACTAAACAGTCTGGCTGCCGATGAAGAAGAATATAATAAAATTGTGATTCTGACGGATCGGGATGAGGTCGATACGGAGGCAGAATTCTGTACTAAGATTAGAGACATGATGTCTGAGCGACATGTACAAACTCAGCAAGAGATAAAGAATAATGAATGGATTCATTGTCATATGCAAAACGGACAGAAAAAGGAAATTACGGTGGATATATTATTACTGGTAATTCCGTTTGAGGAAACGGGAGCGATGGAAACATTTCTTTTGAAAGCGATTGCTGAAAACGATCCATATGACGCTCAATTGATCTGTCAAAGCAATCAGTTTGTAGAATCCGTAGATCCGAAAAAAAGATATTTAAATAAACGAAGATATATTACTAAGGCAAAATTTGATGTATTTTTTTCAGTTAGGACTGCTGCAGAGCAGTTTGTGGAACGGCAGAACATACTCAGAAGTGTGCCATGGGAGAAGTATCAGAAGATACAGGAATGTTTCAAAAAATTTGCGGATCTTTAAAAGAACAGAACGATAAAGGGGAGACAGTGACTCATAGGGCCGCTGTCTCCCCTTAACTGTTGCCTTATACCATATCCGCGTTTTTCTCAATCGTTTCCTTAATAATCGCTTCAAAATACGGCGCGAGATGTTTTCTTGTCTCCTTGTCCAGATCTTTCGGATATACCGGCTTCCCGTACTCTACGACCACATGAGTCTTCCGGACAAACGGAAGATGGGCTTCAAAAATCTGAGCGGTATTATTCAAACTGATCGGGACAATCGCACATCCCGCCTTTTCCGCAATCTTAAAGGACCCCTCTTTAAAAGGAAGAAGACTTAACTCTTCTCCGGTATTTCTCGTTCCTTCCGGGAAAATACAGATGGAAATCCCGCTCTTTACATAGTCAATCGCCTGAAGAATCGTTTTCATGCCCTGCTTCGGATCTTCGCGGTCCAGAAACAGGCAGTATACATACTTCATCCAGGTGGAGAGAAGAGGAATCCTCTCCATCTCCTTTTTGGCAACATATCCGGTGAGCCGCGGGCATCTGGAATAGGTCAGCAGAATATCGAAATAACTTCTGTGATTTCCCACAAACAGGACCGGCTCATCCGGAATATTCTCAAGTCCGATCACCGTAGCATCTACGCCCGCGATTTTCAGGATACATTTAAAACCCCACTGCACAATCCGCAGGGAAGAAAGATCGCGCATCTGCCGGTTTTTCTTTCCGATCAGCCATTCCACGAAAAAGACCGGTATGGAAAGAATCAGATAGACAACCAGATAAATGACAATACAGATAAAGCGAATCATGGGGATACGCTCCTTTCCATAAAATTTAATAGACAGTATGTCGAAAAAAGACGTACTTACAAAGTAACACTATTATACTATAAAAATGCGCGAAAAGAAATCAAGATTTGGTATTTTTTATGGGAAGTTTGTGTAAGATGATAAAGAGAAACTGCAGGATCGCATGGAATGAGCAAAAAAGTAGGAAATTTCCGAAAAATCATCTTCTCCTGTACTGCAGTCTTCCTGATTTTATGCATGTCCGGATGCTCTGTCACGGACCTGGGAGGAACGAAAAAGCAGGAGCTGGACTTTACGGTCCTGGAAAAGGAAGACATACCGGAGGAATTAAAGACTCAAATCGAAGAGAAAAAGGACGAACCGATGAAGCTGACGTATACGGACCAGGGACAGATGTACCTTGTCAGAGGGTATGGAAAAAAGGAGAGCAGCGGATACAGCATTGAGGTAAAAGAACTTTACGAGACCGAAAACGCCGTCCATATCCGCACGGAGCTGAAAGGACCGGGAGAAAAGGAACAGGTCATCGAAAAACACACATGGCCTTATCTTGTCGTGAAACTGGATTATCAGGACAGACATGTTGTCTTTGAAGAATGAGGAGGTTCCCTATGGAGTTGGTAAAAAAACAGATTATGAAACAATGGAGCGGAAAGCCGGTGACAGACCAGTTTCTGATTGATGAAGACTACAATGTGCCGGACAACAAAAAGGATATCAAAAAAGTCATGCAAAGCGAAGGAACGCTGCGGATCGAGGAAATCCGAAAGGTGGATCATTATGTGAAAATCCATGGAAAGCTGATGTTCAAAATTCTCTATGTCACCGATGAGGCGGATGAAAAGATGGCAGAAATCTCCGGACAGTTCCCGTTTGAAGAGATGGTTTACACAGAAGAGGAACGGGGAGACTGGCTGATCCGAAGCACCAGAACAGATGTGACGGCGGTGATGATCCATTCCAGAAAGCTCAATATCCGGACCATGGCGGAGATGGTGCTGGTTCCGGAAGCCGGAGAGGAAGGCGAATTGACGATAGACGTGGACGGCGTCGACCGGTGCTGTAAGAAAAAGGAGACCCGGAAGATTCTGAAGATGCTGACTTCCATCCGTGATACATACCGGATCAAAGAGGAAATCCACCTTCCGAAAGGGAAAGAAAATATTGCCTCCCTGCTGTGGACGGATATCAAACCGCAGCGGCTGGATACGAAACTGATACAGGACGGACTGATCGTGGAAGGGGAGCTGCTTGTTTTTGCCTTTTATGAGACGCCGGATGAGACATTGAACTGGATCGAGGAGCCGGTACGCTTTGAGGGCAGAATTCCGTGCCCGGGAGCAGACGAGACAATGTTCCACCAGATCGACAGCGCTTTTACCGACGAAAACGCGGAAGTGCGGCTGGATGAGGACGGAGAAATGCGGATTGTCGGCATTGAGGCATCGCTGGAAGTGAAAGCTTCCGTTTTCGAGGAGGAAGAAGTGGAAATCCTTCAGGATCTGTATTCTTTAAGCTGCAATCTGACAGCTGAAAAGGAGAAGGATGAATATGAGCAGATGGTGATGCAGAACCACCTGAAATGCAGTGTCAGCGAGACCCTTTCCCTGCCGGAACTCAAAGACAATATTTTTCAGATCTGCCATACGTCGGGCAGCCTTGAAATTGTCCGGACGGAAGCGAAAGAAGAAGGAATTCAGGTAGAAGGAATCCTCCACATCGGATTTTTGTATGTCAAGCCGGATGATGATATTCCGTTTGACACCTGGCAGGGCATGGTCCCGTTTTCCTGTATGCTGGAATGCAATGAAATGTATCCGGATATCCGCTGTTCCTTAAACGGCTGCATCGAACAGCTGACAGTCAACCTTCTGGGACAGGGGAAAGCGGAGATTAAGGCTGCCGTCTGCTTCCGGGCGCTGGTAAGGAAACCGGTGGAAATCGAAAATATCAAAGGCATTACCATGGAAGAACGCTCGATGGAAGAACTGGCAAAGAGACCGGGTATTGTAGGGTATGCAGTCAAAGACGGAGATGATCTGTTCTCCCTTGCCAAGCGGTTCGGAACGACCGAAGAGAGCATCTGTGAGGTCAATGGAATCGAGAAGGAAAAAGGACTGCGTCCAGGTGAGAGGATATTGATTTTTAAGGAAAATTTGAGTATACTATAAGAAAATGTATACAAAATACATATTGTCCGTTTCTTCTATATATATAGAATCTTTTATAAGATCCGGAACAGGAAGAAAAGGGCAGGAGAGAAAAGAGGATAAACTAAGGAGAGATTGGATGGAACGAATTCAGTTAAAAGCACTTGGAAAGATTAATCTGGGGCTCGATGTACTTGGAAGAAGAGAAAACGGATATCACGATGTCAGGATGATCATGCAGACCGTCTACCTGTATGATGAGGTCACGCTGGAAAAGCGGAAAGAGCCTGGCATTACCGTTGCATCCAATCTCGTTTTTTTGCCGACGGATGAAAGCAACATTGCGTTTCGTGCAGCAAAGATTCTGCTGGATGAATTTGGAGAAAAGCACGGAGTTTCCATCACGTTGAAAAAGCACATTCCGGTGGCGGCAGGGATGGCAGGCGGAAGCGCGGACGCCGCCGCCGTGCTCTTCGGGATGAACCGGCTTTTCGGATGGAAATTAAGTGAAAAAGAACTGATGGAGCGCGGGGTCACACTTGGCGCGGATGTCCCGTACTGTATCATGCGGGGAACGGCTCTGGCAGAAGGAATCGGGGAAAAGCTTACCCGCCTTCCGGCCATGCCAAAATGCCACGTTCTCATTGCAAAACCGCCCATCAGCGTCTCCACAAAGATGGTCTACGAAAAGCTGGATTCTTCTGCCATCGTGGATCATCCGGACATTGACGGAATCATCGAAGGACTTCGGGCAAAAGACGTCACCCGTGTGGCCGGCTCGATGGGAAATGTCCTGGAGAGTGTGACAGAGAAACAGTACCCGGTGATCACGCAGATCAAAGAAGAGATGCTTCGCGGCGGAGCCATGAACGCCATGATGAGCGGAAGTGGACCTACCGTATTCGGCCTGTTCAGGGAACGCAGTATGGCAAAGAAAACAGCGGAACAGATTCGACAGAAGGGATTTGCAAGACAGATTTACACAACAACCATTCACAATGTACGAAAGAACAGGAGGAACGATTGATGGAAGCAGATTTTGGAGCAGAAATGAATGAGTATCTTCCGCTGCGCGACGTGGTGTTCAATACACTCCGCCAGGCGATTTTGAGAGGAGAGTTAAAGCCGGGAGAACGGTTGATGGAAGTCCAGCTTGCGAAAAAGCTGGGCGTGAGTCGTACACCGATCCGTGAGGCGATCCGGAAGCTGGAGCTGGAAGGGCTGGTACTGATGATTCCGCGAAGAGGAGCAGAAGTGGCGGAAATCACGGAGAAAAGCATGCGGGACGTGCTGGAAGTCAGACGGGCGCTGGAAGTGCTTGCGGTCAGCCTGAGCTGCGAGCGGATCACAAAGGAGCAGATTGAAGAGCTCAAAAAGGCGGCGGAAGAGTTTGACCGGTCGCTGACATCTGATGATGTGACAAGGACTGCCGAGGCAGACGTCCACTTCCACGACATCATTTACAACTCTACAGAAAACCAGAGACTGATCCAGCTTCTGAACAATCTGGGAGAGCAGATGTACCGGTACCGGGTGGAATACTTAAAGCACCGGGAATTCCATCCGCAGATCTCAAAAGAACACAAAGAGCTGATCACCTATCTGGAAGCAGGCGCAAAAGAGCAGGCGGAAGAAAAAATCGGCGTACACATCGACAAGCAGGCAAGAACCGTGCTTGAGACGATCCGCCGGAATAAAAATCCGGAAAAAGCAGAATAAATCAACCAGATCCGGCAATACTCCCGTTAGTAATGGAAACAACGGGAGGGACATGGATCATGGAAAAACGAAGAAATCTCATCATGGCAGCGTTAGCTGTCATGATTTCGCTGATGCTGACTGCGTGTGTCTGGCGCACGGAGACAGTCAGCGCAAAAGTAGAGAAAACACAGGAGCACATGGCAGAGGAAGTGCTGCGCTTCCATGTGCTTGCAAACAGCGACAGCAAAGAGGACCAGAACCTGAAAATGAAAGTAAAGGATACGGTTGTCTCCTGGATGGAAGAAGAGATGGATACAAAAAGCCTTGCACAGACAAAAGCATTTATCCGCTCCCACCTTCCGCAGATCGAAGCACTTGCCGAAGAGACCATCCAGAAGGAAGGATATTCCTATCCGGTCTGGGCATCCCTTGAGTGGACAGTCTTCCCGGAAAAGACCTACGGGGATATCACCTTTCCGGCCGGAACGTATGAAGCGCTCCGGATCCAGATCGGGGAAGCAAAAGGGCACAACTGGTGGTGTGTTCTGTATCCGAGCCTTTGCTTTATCGACAGCGTCCATGCGGTCGTCCCGGAAAAAGGGAAAAAGCAGCTGGAACATGTCCTGACAGAAGAGGAATATGAGATGGTGACAGCGACATCAAAATTCAAAATCAAATGGTTCTTCTTCGGATCATAAAGAAAAAGTACTTCAGGACAAAAGACGAAAGGGAAAAGGAATGACAGAATTTTTAGTAAGACGGTTTGTAAAAAACTACGAACAGACAGAGACGGTTGCGGTGCGGACAGCCTACGGAGTACTGGCAAGTGTGGTGGGTATCCTCTGCAATGTCTTTCTCTTTCTTGTAAAAGGAGCCGTGGGAATTATACTTCACAGTATTTCCGTTACGGCAGACGCATTCAACAATCTTTCCGATGCCGGATCATCGATCATCGGTCTCGTCGGGGTCAAGATGGCGGAAAAGCCCGCCGATGAGGAACATCCCTTCGGACATGGGCGGATCGAGTATATCGCGGCGCTTGTTGTGGCATTTATTGTGCTGGAAGTAGGATTCACCTTTCTGAAAGACGCCGTCGGGAGAATCCGGAATCCGGAAATTTTAAGCTTCAATACCATCTCGGTTGTTATACTGATCCTGTCCATCGGGGTCAAGCTGTGGATGGCCGCGTTTAACCGGAAACTCGGAAAAAAGATTGATTCCAAAGTCATGCTGGCCACAGCAGCCGATGCCATGGGAGATGTGACAACGACAACGGCGACAATCCTCTCAGTGCTGTTTTTCCGTGTGACAGGGATCAATATCGACGGTTTCGTCGGAATCGGCGTGGCGCTCGTTGTCATGTGGGCCGGAGTAGGAATCGCGAAAGATACACTGGAACCATTAATCGGGGAAGCGGTTCCCCAGGAAACCTTTGATGAAATCACAAAGTTTGTAGAATCCTACGACGGCATTGTCGGGACACACGATCTTCTGGTACATAATTACGGACCGGGACGGAGCATGGCGTCCATCCATGCGGAAGTGCCAAATGACGTCAATATCGAAGTTTCCCACGAGATCATCGACCGGATCGAGCGGGATGCCAGAAAATATCTGGGTATCTATCTTCTGATCCACATGGATCCGATCGAGACAAAAGATCAGGATGTACTTCAGATCCGGGAAAAGGTGGAACACATTGTGGCCGAGACCGATCCGGAAGCAAGCATTCATGACTTCCGTATGGTGCCGGGCGAACATCAGATCAATCTGATCTTTGACATGGTGATGCCCCACGGGTATGATAAAGAAGAGGAAAATACACTGCTTCATCTGGTGATGGAGAAAATCCGTCATCTGGACGAGCGGTATCAATGCGTAATTACGATGGAAAAAAGCTATGTGGCAGAATCAAAAGAAAAGTAAAAGAGGGATGATATGTACGAGGTGAAATCAAGAGTACGGCTCAGTGAAGTGTCGGACAACGGATGCATGACACTTCCGGGCATAATCAATTCGTTCCAGGACGCAAGCATCTTTCAGTCGGAGGATCTTGGCGTAGGAACGAAGTATCTCGAAGAACAGAAAAAAGCATGGGTGCTTTCTTCCTGGCAGGTAGAAATCCTGCGCTATCCAAAACTTGGAGAAGAAATCCGGACCTGCACCTGGCCGACCGGATTCCACGGATTCTTCGGTGACCGGAACTTTGTCATGAAGGATCAAAATGGAGAAGTCACGGCGTATGCCAACTCAATCTGGGTTTACATGGATCTGGCATCCGGACGTCCGACCCGGCCTTCCGAAGAGGAGATCAGCCGTTACGGGATGGAAGAGCCGTATCCGATGGAATATGCATCCCGGAAAGTGCCGATGCCGGAAGGAGGAGTCAAAACGTCTCCGATCAAAGTCAGGAAGTATCATATTGACACGAACCATCACGTCAACAACTGCCAGTATGTGCAGATGGCGGTGGAACTTCTGGAAGAAAACGGGATGGAGCCGGACTTTTCCGGCCTGCGGGTAGAATATAAGAAATCAGCGGTTTACGGGGACATTCTTTATCCTTCATACAAGATACAGGACGGTATTTCGACAGTATTGCTTGGGGATGAGAATGGAAAGCCGTATGCGGTTGTGGAGCTAAAGCATAAAGGAGAACAGAACGATGAAATTGGGCGAAAAGCAAGTATTGACGATTGAAAAGCAGGTAGACTTCGGAGTATATCTGGGAACGGAAGAGGAGCATGTCCTTCTTCCGAAAAAACAGGTACCGAAAGGGGCAGAGCTGGGAGATCCTGTGGAAGTCTTTTTATACAAAGATTCCAGAGACCGTCTCATTGCAACGACAAATGAGCCGAAGCTCACCCTCGGAGAACTGGCGGTGCTGGAAGTGATCGATACCGGAAAGAACGGCGCATTCCTCGACTGGGGACTGGAAAAGGATCTCTTCCTTCCATTCAGGGAGCAGACCGGACCGGTGAAAAAGGGCGATCACGTTCTGGTAAGCCTTTACATTGACAAAAGCTCCCGCCTGTGCGCGACCATGAAAGTCTACGAAAAGCTGTCCTGCGATTCCCCGTACCAGAAAGACGATATGGTGGAAGGAATTGTCTACGAACTCAGTGACCGCTTCGGTGTCTTCGTGGCGGTAGACGGAAAATACTCTGCCCTGATCCCGAAACGGGAAGTGTACCATTCCTACCGGGTAGGCGAGACGATCCGTGCCAGAGTATCTGCAGTCAAAGACAACGGAAAACTGGATTTAAGCGTGCGGGAAAAAGCATTCATCCAGATGGATGTAGACGCGGCAAAACTGATGGACTACATGGAAAAACATGGCGGCCGGATTCCATTTACGGATAAGGCGGCGCCGGAAACGATCCGCAAGGAATTTGAGATGAGCAAAAACGAATTCAAACGGGCGGTGGGACGCCTCTTGAAAGAGAAAAAGATTGAAATCAGGGAAAAGGACATTGTCCTTGCAGGCAAATAAATCATATAAGAAACAAACAGGAAAAAGAAAGGAGAAACGCAGATGAAAGTACAGAACATTACGGACATTGACAAATTTTTTGAAGTAGTGGACAGCTGTAAAGGAAAGGTGGAACTGGTAACAGGAGAGGGTGACAGACTGAATCTCAAATCAAAACTGTCTCAGTATGTATCTCTGGCAAATATCTTTTCCAACGGCGAGATTCCGGAACTGGAAATCATTGCCTATGAAAAGGAAGATATCGACAAACTCGTATCCTTCATGATTAACGGCTAAGAAAACAAAACAGAATCAAAGAAAGCAGGGCGGAAGAGCAGATCTTCCGCCTTTTCAATACATTTTGCAAGCGTAGAAATACAAAAAGGAAAAGGGAAAATCGGAGAATTCGAGGACAAAAATGATGATTTCATGGCCAGTAGGGCGAAAATTAGTGAGAAATGTAGTACAATTTCATCAGGACGAAAAGATAGTTAAGTTGAGGGCGCAGGGAGAAAAAATGAAATTTGCCAAAGTAGAAGTCGAAGGAATCAAACTTGCGGTCTCAAAATTTTACAAAACGGACGCACTTCAGTGCAGGAAAATCTTATTAGAGAGTATTCAGTGGCTGAGGGATCGGTATGAGCGTTTGAAAGAGAAAGAAGATCTCAAGAAAGCGCTCTGCCACATGGAAGCGTATGGAGAGCTTGGCTTTTCATACGACGATGTAAAAGATGAGGCGGAAGAGATCTTCGGCCTGCTGGAAGCGGACAGGGAGGTGAGAAAGGAGTTTCGGAGACATTTCTGCGAAAAGATCGTCGTCAACAAAACAAGAGTCAACCGTCTGCTTGGACGATGGAATCCGGCCCGGCATTCTATGAGAATCAGTGATGCGGTGGATGATATCATCCGGAAAGTGACGGAACAGGAGGAGGGGATTTCCCTTTATCACTGCGGAAGAAAGATTGCCGGAGACGGGGAAGACGGACTGTGGGAGCATACTTTCCGCCTGCAGATACAGGATGGAGAAGCAATTTTCCACGATGTCAACAATAATCAATACTATCTTCTGCTGAAGGAGGAGACACATGCTGAAAATTGTAATTGTAGATGACGATAAACAAATGCAGGATATGATCCGGAACAAAATCAAAGAAACAGCGGACGCATTTCTGAACACACAACTTCTGGTTTTCTCATCCGGAGAAGCATTTCTGGAGTATGCGAAGACACAGGAATACGGAGAGGAAGGGGATCTCTTTTTTGTGGATATCGAACTTGGAGACGGTATGACCGGACTTGAATTTGGAAGGATTCTGCGAAAAACATATCCGAACCGGGGACTTGTATTTCTGACATCCCATACGGAATTTGCGCTGGAAAGCTATGAGATCGAGGCAGATCAGTATATTCTGAAAGAAACGATGGATGAGCGGCTGCCGCGTATTCTGGAAAAACTTATGCGCCGGCTGGGTGCGGAGAAAAATGATTTTCGGATGCTGAAACGTCAGGATGAACCGGAAGAAAAGGAACAGAAAGTCTTTTTCAGTGAGATGATTGCAGTCCATAAGAAAAAGATGGGAAAATATGCAGAATATGTGACTTTCCACGGGAACTTCAAAGAGCGGATTTCTTTGAGCGAATTGATGAAAGAACTGGACAGTAATGAATTTTTCCTTGCAGATCGAAGTAATATTATCAACCTCCGCAATGTCCAGGGAATCCAGGACAATACGATCTACATGGAGAAAGACTACGAACTTGAACTGAACCAGTACCGGATCGATGCAACGAAGAAACAGATTGAAGCTTACTGGAGGGAACAGAAATGGGACGACAAATTCATGGAATAGTACTGATTCTGCTTTCCATCTGTGAGGTGTGGATGTGCTATCAGGTCTTATACCGGACGGTATTGGAGAAGGAGCATCTGCGGAAATGGCAAAAGGTGCTGATCTGGGGGAATATTCTGGGGGCAGGCATCATTTTAGGGATTAATCGTAAGCTCCTTTTTTTCTCTATTACCATGTTTGTATTCGTTATTTCAATTACGCTATTCTGTGCCTGGATTGTAGAGAGAAAGAATATGTTAATTAAAATAGAAATCATTATTCTATATTATACGATTCTTGCTTTGCTGGATTTTTTCTGCGGATTTATCAGCATGGAAATGATCGGAAAACAATTTTGGGAAGAGATATATAAGTTTTCGCAGTCCATGGTGCAATGTGCGTTGTTTTTGATACCAAGAGCAGGTGTAGCTCTGCTTTTGGCAAAATGGGAAGAAAACGGTTTGGTTTTAAAAGGGGACAGAAAGAAGCTTGCACTCCTTTGTGCTATGTTTTTAGGACTTTTGAGGATATATTGGGTCATAATGATGAATATGGCAATAGATGCCAGAAAGGCACAAGGATGGGGTGCGGCAGTTTCGATGGTATTTGTGAGTGTGTTAACAGCAGGAGTTTTCATGTTTTTTCATCGTTTTCAACTGTTGAAAACAGAAAACAAAATGCTGTTGGAAATGGAAATACTATCCGAAAATCATATGAAAGATATGAAAATCATGATGGAAAAGAACAGAATACAGACCCATGACATGAAGCATCATCTGCTGATTTTGCGTGAGTATGGACAGGAGAAACAATGGGATTCGCTAATGTCATATCTCAACGAGTTGTCGGATGACATTTTGGTACAAAAGAAGACGGTGTGGACTCAAGTTGGAATTTTGGATACCCTTCTGGAACAGAAAAAGACAAAAGCAGAGTCAAAGGGGATCGAAGTTCGTGTCCAGGCGGATCGAATCGTAGGACTGCCTTTTTCAGATATGGAAATCTGCACCTTATTCAGTAATCTTTTGGACAATGCCATCGAAGCCTGTGAGAAAATCGAGGATGACAGGCGGTGGGTTGCGATACAGATCACACGAAAATCAGGGATGCTTTATCTTACCATTTCCAACAGTATCAAAGACAGACCGGCAGAACAAGAGGGAAAATTGATTACGAATAAACAAAATCATCAACTGCATGGGTATGGGATCAAAAGTGTACAGAAGATTGTCCGTAAATACGAAGGAGACTTTTCTTATCAGATACGTGAAAGTGAATTTATAGTAACCATTACATTTTGGAGATTAGAGGAGAGAAACGAAATATGAATCAAGAAGTGTATTTGTATACTGCCGGAGACTTAAAAAGCGAATTAAAAGAAATAAACGGGATGCAAGATCTGGAATTGGAAGAAGCAGTAGAGCGTTTTACTAATCCGGCTGGAGATACCTTTTTAACAATCTTATGTTGCTAATTATTTTAAGAGCAGGATGTTCATGCGAGCATCCTGCTTTTTTCGGAGGAGCTTATGAAAGATACGTATTTGTGGGAGAGAGAGTATAGAAAAGACCAGAAGAAACCAGCCAATGAAAAGAAAAAGCAATACTGGGAGCAGCTTTTAGGAGAAGCTTTGGTGTCGGAACTTCAAAAGCGACATCCTGACTTTCAGGCATATCTGGAAGATCAAAGATTTGAGCGAAAAGAAGGGACTTACACGGGAAGTTTGCGTGTGGAATATAGGGAATGGAATGATCCATCAAAGGAGATACGAAGAAAGATTGGAGATACGAAGCTGTTTTTTGCAGAATTTTACCAGCCTTTTTTGATAACAGGAATAGAGGAATTCAAACGTCAGTTACATACCGGGAAAGAGCAGATCACTTCGGGCGTATATGAAGATTTTGGGAATGAACTGGCGGTCCGTCTGCAAAATATGGCACTTCGCACTTTGATTGCGGAAATGCATGGTTACAAGCAAAGGGGAATGCTAAAGGGAGCGGACTCGAAAGAGGAGTATCAGGACTTTTGCAGAATATGTGGAAGAAAAGAGTTTTTCTATTATATCGCAGCCACCTATCCGGTTCTGATTCGATGTATCCGGGAGCGTATAGAGTGTCAGATCCAGTACTATGTACAGGTAGTGCAATGGTTCCGGGAAGATTCTGATAAAATCGGGGAACTCTTTTTTGACGGGGGAACTCAGGGCAGGATCACAGGGATAGAATCGGGACTATCGGATCTTCATAACGGTGGGAAAGAAGTACTGAAAATATGTCTGGAAAACGGGAAAAAGCTACTTTTAAAACCTCGTTCTATGGAGAATGAACAGTTTTTCACAAGGCTTCTGGGGTGGATCAGTGAAAGGACGGGTTCAAGCCAGTATCATTATAGAATCCTGTCCTGCCGCGACCATAGCTGGTGTGAAATCGTGGAATATCAAAGCTGTGAATCGGAGCAGGAGATCCGTCAGTATTACAGACGACTGGGAGAACAGCTCTTTCTCTCCTATCTCCTTGGAACGAGTGATATCCATGCGGAAAATCTGATTGCCTGTGGAGCATATCCGGTGATTGTGGATCTGGAAGCATTGGCACGACCGGGGAAAGAGATACAGGCAGAGTCAGCGGAGGATGCAATTTATTCCTGGATCCGGGAATCGGTGATTGGAACAGGAATCCTGCCTTTTTATGTGTGGAACAAAGAGGGAGAGGGAATTGACGGGAGCGCCATTCACAGCAAGAAAGGTCAAAAGCTTCCATTTCAGATTCCGGCGGTGGCGGAAGAAGAGACTTCCAACATGTATATCACCTACCGGGAGGGAGTTACTTCCGCAGGCAGGAATCTTGCATGGATGAAAGGAAAAGAGGAAACGATCACGGCATATGTGGACGATCTTCTTAGAGGATTTTCCGAGGCGTATCAGGCAGTGGAGAAAGAAAAAAGAAGCTTTCAAAGTGTTCTGGAAGAAGGGAAAGGACTCAAAAGCAGGGTTGTTTTGATGCATACGCAGCGGTACGCGATGCTGTTAAACAGTTCCTATCACCCGTCCCTTCTGATGGATGGAGCGGATCGGGAAATCTTCCTGTGTTCCATTGGACAGGGACGCCGGGACAGGGAAGAGCGGATTGTCCGGGAAGAAATCCGGGCATTGCTGCGGGGAGACATCCCATGCTTTTCCAGTGGAATGGATGAGAAGAGCTTATATGCCGGAGAGGAGAAGTGTGAGGAAGCCTTTTTTCAAAGGACAGCATACAGCCGGATTCTGGAACGTCTGGGAGGGATCGGTCAATCGGACCGGAATAAGCAGTGTGATCTGATTCGTACATCCATGGAACTTATTCCGGAGAATAAAGAGCATTTTGTGAATCAGATATACGAAGTCAGAGCGGACGAGGAATTTGAACGGACGGTGAATAAGGAAAGTCTGGATCGGGTCATTACTATGCTGTCAGACAGATTGTGCAGTTATGCGCTCTGGAATCAGAAGAGGAGCGAGGTGAGCTGGCCTGTCCTTCGCTTTGCTTCTTCCGGGAGCTGTGCGTGGCAGATCCGTCCGATGGGTATTTACTTTTATGATGGATTAAGCGGGATGCTGCTCCTTACTACTGTGATGCAGGAAAAACAAAAATCCGAAAGAATTGAGAGAATTCAGAAAGCGTTACAGAGACAGTTGTTTCGATATACAGATGAGGGGATGGAAGATCTAAAGAATCTACAGTCCCAAAATACCGGGGCGTATACAGGGGAAAGTTCTGTCGTCTATACCTATTTAAAACTGTATCAACTGACAAAGGAAGCGATTTATTTACAGTATGCCAGAAAACATGAAGAAATCGTTTCAAAAATCGTTCCGAAAGATACTTGTGCCGACCTGCTTGGAGGGAAAGCGGGAGCAGCATGGATCTTCCTTCAGATGTTTGAGCAGACGGGAGAAGAGAGATATGTGAAGGAGGCAGAAAAGGCGGTCTACTCTATGCTCCCGCAGGCGGTGAAGATGGATTGCGGAATCGGATGGAAATTGGAAACAGGAGAAAATCCAGTCAGTGGAATGGCACATGGAAACGCAGGAATTTTGATGCCGGTTCTTGCACTTTGGGAACTTACGAAGAAACAGGAGTATGAAATCCTGGCAGAAAAGATCCGGGAATATGAAGAGAGCCTTTATGATGAAAAAAGAGGAAACTGGATCGATCGAAGGAAAGATAAGGAAGAAGGAGAAGATACCGTAGCATGGTGCCATGGGGCGGCCGGGATCTTACTTGCGAGGCTGTGGTGCTATCAACGTGTGACGGACAGAGCATGGAAGGAAAGGTTGAAAAACGATATTGAAAGAGCGTATCGAAAAACAGAAACATACTGGAAACGCGACAGCTGGAGTCTGTGTCATGGAACAGGAGGTAATCTGTGGATTCTGGATATCGCAGATCGGGTACTTGGGAAGGAACAAAAGAACAGGATGGATATAGACGAATTCCGATTACTTCCACAGGAGAGATTGAATCCGGGGATTATGGGCGGATATGGGGGAATATTGTTATATCTTCTGCAAAAAATAAACTGAAAACAAAAAGAATATAAATCAAAGAACAGAAAAATAAATTAAATAAAAGAGTATTGAAAAAACAATAATGATGAATTAAAGTATAACTAACATAACAGAGAAAAAAGAGAGAATGAGGTGATGCCGGTGTATTTTAAAATATAATATTTTTTGAAAAACAAAAAGGCGTTTTGATAAGTAGAGGGATGGTTGAATAATCTACTCAGCACCAGCAAGGGGTGAATTATGAAAAGAAAATCTAAAATCAATTACCCGGCGATACTAGTGATCCTTACTGCAGTCGTATATGAGTTTATGTATAAACAAAATTTTTCTTCAATCTGGCTCAATTTTGTATCAACGATGGCTTCGGTCAGTTTTTCGATCTATCTGTTTTTTGAATGGAAAAAATCTCGCCGCCGTTTTGAACTGATATGCTTTATACTTTCTTTAATCCCAATATTTATTATTGGCAGTTATGTAATCAGAGTTTTGATGAAACAATAGATGCAAAGGAAATCTGGAGGAACTTGGGAATGGATCACCAAACTATAAAGAGAATATTGGTATTCTCCTTGTGTGCAGTCATAATAAGCTTGTCAGGTTGTTCTAAGGGAGAAGAAGAGCAAAAAGAGAAAGAAGTAGTAACTACGGTACTGGAAAAATTGTTTACAATTCCAAATCAGAAAATGCAGGATGCCTATGAAGAAGCAACGAAGATGGCAGAGCAGGATTCTTCTGAGACAACAGAACCGGGTGCATATGGAGTATATGATTTTCAAAAGTTACTGGAAGAAATGTACGGTTCATATTTTACAGAGGAAGGAATTGAAAGTATACCGTACTGGATTTATACGAATTTGAATGTATATGCTGCGGATCGGGATGTGACAGTTACGTTTAAAAGTGCGGATGTCCAGCCGGAAGAAAGCTCGGAGGGAAATTATTATACATTTGTAACTGAATTGGAGTATTCTATTGGTCGGGAAGAGGCATCGTTTGAACAGAATGGAACGGTACTGTTTGAAGATGGAAAGATCAAAAATATTTACTTTGCGGATGGGCTGATGACAGAGATTGAAAATCAACTGTTTATGTAAGAGATGACAGGAGGAAGGTAAAGATTGCTACCAGATACAAAACTGGTAGCAATCTTTTTTGAATATTTATTTGTTTGTCTAGAAGAAAATGAGTCAGATAGGATGGAAGAACTTCTTCTGTTGGTATCATTGCAGCTGAAAAAATAAAATTGTCAAGATGCATGATGAGAAAGGAAGCTGTAAATTGGATACGGAGGATTTAACTCAAAAAAAGAAAAGTACTGATATGTCTAAAGTTAATTTTTATGTTTAAAAACTGAATCTTATAAACGATTATTCTAGTAGAATTTTGTAATATCTTTAAAACAATTTTAATAACAAGAAAAATGGAAATTAGAGGACAGAAAAACCAAAGTCAAGGACAAAATATTGAAATCGTATTATCTGTAAATTATAGTAGGGTAAAAACGTGAGCAATAATTCATTTTAGATTTAAGAGAGAGGCAGTGGATTATCATAATGCCTCTCTTTCCTTAAGGGAAATTAGGAGAGGTGGGGAAAAGATGAAGACAGATAGAAAAAGCAAGTGGATCAGGTGCATACAGCTTGGCGGAGGCATTCTTGCGGTGTTGCCTTTGTTTTTTATGAAATTCCGTGCCCCAGGGGCATCGCTTTATTGGCCGAAAATGGCTGTCAGGATGATGCAAGAAGACGGATTCCACCCGGAATATCTGATTTTTGTTCTGACTTCGCTTTTTGTGATGGCGTCGGTGATCCGGATAGTTTTCATCCTGCGGGGAAAGAGACAGGGATGGTATTCCTATCTGCCTGTAGTGAGTCTGGTGGTGTATGGAGGAATGCTCGCGGTCATCACTAATACGATGGATCTGACACTTTATGTTAATTTTCCGCTGTATTATATCATCGTTTCCATAGTGGAATTTTTGAGTGTAAAATATTTGGAGCAGCAGGAAGAAATCAACGAACGGTACGAGACGATTCAGGAAGAAGAACGAAGAGAAAAAGCTCACCGAAAGAAGGCAGACTATTTTCCGGGAAAATATCCAAAAGAATTTTATCAGGTCATTCGGGCGAACCTCCGGTACCGGGGGAAAGATCAGGCAGTTTTCATTATGGCAGGGGCGATGCTTGCCGCAATTTGCTACATCGTTATTGCCATGTATCAGATGACAAATCAGCTCTACGGAGGAAAAGGGGAAACGCATACTGCCCTGGTGAGCGTCATGTTCGGGGAAGGCATCCATGGACTGTTCAAAAGTCTGGCACTGATTTTAGGAATTTTGAGTGTCTTGATGATGACCCTGGTGACTTCCTGGTATATGAAGGAGCAGAAGAAGGAATATCGTCTGATGGTGATCCTTGGAATCCGGAAGAATACGGCGTATCGTATTTTTCTTGCGGAGTTTTTCGGTAATCTTCTGATCGGTGCGCTCATAGGAATCCCGGCTGGAGCTCTGGGATCGGTCTTTATGAGAATGTCATTTGCGAAAAGCTTTCCTAAAAGTGTAGATCTGCCGGGAGTGGTGAGTGTTTCCCGGTTTCTGACAGGATTTCTGGTGTACCTTGTTTTGATGCTTTTGGCGCTTGGGTTCAATCAGGAAAACTTTATCGCTCTTGGAAATTCGACCAATCTGACCGAAGAAAAGATAAAGGAGCGACGACCGGAACGAAATCTGGTGTTTGTGGTTATCCTTGGAATCTTCTTTTATGTCCTTGGAATGAAGTGGTTTTCCATCCGGGGATGGGCAGAGATGAAAGTGGTTTACGTCCTTCCGGTACTTGGAATCCTCGGTCTTCTCATGGCGGGAATGGGACTGTGGCTGAAAAGACGAAAATGCCGGGCAGCATATTATCAGGGATTGTTCCGGTGGCATACATGGTATTACCATTTTTGGAAGAATGCCTGGGTGATGTTTTACCTCTCGATTATTCAGTTTTTACTTCTGTCGATGTTTTCACCGGCATTTATCAGTTCGATGATGAAGCAGAATGTAGAAACCATGTACCCGTATGATCTTGTATGTACGGCGTATGAGTCAGATCTTCCGGAGCTGGAACAGATCGTAAAAAAAGCCGGAGCTGATGTCATCGAGTACCCGATGGTGAGAATGACATCCTTATATGGAAGCGATCAAATTCCATCGTGGGCAGGCCCGCGCCCGGTGCAATGGCCGCAGGGACAGCATATCGCCATTTCCGAGACTTCTTATCACCAGATGCGGGAGAGGATGGGAAAGAAAGCAAACAATCTGGCACTTTCCGGGGAGGATATGCATGTCGTCTATCAGCAGGATCTTTCCGTCAAGACTAATACCATTGACTGGGATACGACCAGGATCGAAAAGCACCTGCGTTTTGGACAGCCTTTACAGTATTATGATACGGTAGACTATGAAAAAGCCTTTCCGAAACGTCGGATTGTAAGCGAAGAGAAGGACAGTCTGATTGGAAGTTTTCAGCAGGGAAAGCAGGAGAATCTGATTGTCCTGTCTGATGAATATTTTGAAAAAGTATGGAAGAAAATCACATCCCACAATCAGGAACACTGGGCGGAGCGGGAACATGCATCAGAGGAAGAGTGGATTCTTTATACCGGAACTCACACAGGCAATCTGACGGAAGGACCTACCATGCTACTTTGTATAAATGTCCCAGATGGAACAGAAAAGCAAGTCGCAGAGCAGATGGAATATTTGAAAGAGAAAAACCGGTTTGATCAGCTTTGGGACCGTTCGATCCAGCCTTTCTATGAGAAGACACAGATGATCCAAAATACGGAATCAGAAATCCTTCTGACCCGGACAGCAAACGGGTTTATCTTGCTGATCCTGCTGATGATGGCAGTCTTTCAATATGTTCTGTTTGTCAGGGAAGAGGAAAGAAATTGGAAATGGGAGAATGACTTTTTGGAAAAGCTGGGAATGAAGCAGAAAGACAGATGGGAAAAAATTGTATTTCAGCTCCGCTTTTTCATTCTTCTGCCATTAGTTCAGGCGTTGATCGGTGGAGCGCTGTTTGCTGCACTTACAGGAAAGGCAAGATTATTTACCGGGGAAGAGGGTATGGAATACGCAATGACTCTTGGCATTGTGTACCTGATATATGCCACAATTTGGCTTGGGATCTATCTGGCGATGAAACATGATATCAAAAAAAGAGTGATAGATCACGGGTTCCGTTGTACAGAAAACAACCTTGAGACGAAATCCGGCAATGTAGATAAGAAGATGGGGGTGTGATATACTAAAATCAATAAAAAGAAACCCAGAATTTGACAGGAGGTTGGTGTCATGGATAAGAACCAGGGCTAAAAGTAGAACTGTAAAAAAGAAATTTGATATTATTTATTAGCGCAATTTACCGTAATGTAATTGTTCTATAATTATTTTTAAAAAGAGGGGTGATTATATGAAATTTTTACGCCGTCAGAAACCGCTGCCTTTATTTTTGCTTTTTTTAATTATCCTTACTATAGGGGAGGGGGTAGGTATGGGGCTTGCTTCGTACTTTCACAAACCGCTATCTGGGTTAGAAACCTTTCAAATGATGATTCCGGCTACGGCAGCGTTTTTAGTCTTCCGGATTTTGGCGGGACAGACGCAGCCATTCCCGAAATATGTGTGCAGAGCTTTTTTTGCAGCAGATATTCTGTTTTTGATCGCTGTTGTCTTGGAAAGTGTGCTTCTTCCGGTATCCTTAAGTCAAACTGTGAGTCCAATATTGGTTTTGACCGGTATAGTATTTTTTGATCTTGCTCTTTTTCTGGAACCGGCAGAGACAAAAGATGCCTATGGGCTGCTGTGTAAAACAAAGATCAAAACAATACTTTTTTATTTGTTTTTATTTCTGATTCTTCAGGCAGGCAACTATTTCATCCAAACTGTTTTTGACTATTTTTCCGGAAACCGTCACGCATTTTTGGATTTTATAGAATTATATAGTCATTTTCCTTCGGCTCTTCTTCGACTGCCCTTTTTTTTCCTCTGTGTGTTTCTTCCATATTTCGGAGAAGAATACGGTTGGCGCGGTTTTCTGCAGCCAAGGATGCAGAAACAGTTTGGGATGAAAAAGGGACTGATTTTGACAGGAATGATATGGGGTGTCTGGCATTTGCCTCTGTATTTGTTTCGCTATCCGTCATCAACACTTTTGCAGGAGCTTCTTCATCAAATCGCTTGTTGTGTGTTGATCGGTATCTTTATGGGATATGTCTACTTAAAAACAAAGAATATTTGGATTTGCACAGCAATTCATTTCCTGAATAATGCAATGATAGGTACACTCTTTCCTTCTGTTGCAGAGTCCGCACCATCGAGTTCGCTGGAAGATCAAGCAATAGGGATTTTAGCTATTTTCCTCGTATATGGATTTTTCATAGGTTCCAGGGTATTTCGGGAGAAAAAGATTCTTGAGGATCTTCTATTGCCGCGAACCAGATAGAGAGGTGAGATTCCCGTTAGTGTAACTTGGAAAAAACAGAAAATTTTGAATGGGGGGGCGGGTATTGATAAGACAATATATGCCGTGATAAAATATATTCAAATATTAATATATTATATTTTATGGGCTGGGGGAAAAGATAATGTTTAATAAAATTATTCTCAAAAATTTTAAAAGTAATCTACATAATTACATTTTATTTTTCATCAGCAACATTGTTGCGGTGGCGGAGATGATCGCATTCTGGGGCATGAATGACATTGTAACAAAAGCAATTACAGATAAGGTGACGGCAGCGGCACTGAAAATGGACTTCAAGATTGCAGCCGGACTCATTACCGTCATCACTGTTTTGCTGATGGTTTTTTCTATGAAGCACTATATTCAGCTTCGGATGAAGGACTATTCCACCTTTATTATTCTTGGCATGAGGAAACGAACCTCCTATCTCATGATGCTGACTGAATATGTGGCAGGATGTGTGCTTTCCCTGATTCTGGGGATTCTGCTTGGAATCGGGCTGTTATACGGCATCCAGTACTGGATCCGGGGTATCTATCCGGAGTTTATCAAGATCACGGCATTTGACTGGAAGATTCTGAGAAATGCCTGCGGTCTGAGTATCGGAATTATGGCGCTTGTTTTCGTGGCGCTGATTACGTGGATGGACGGGAAGGATATGAGCGCCTTCATGTCGTCCGCAGAGCAGAATGAGAAACGTCCGGTCAGCGGGCGGTGGCTTCTGCTGGTTGTATTGGGTATTGTTCTTCTTGTGATTGGGGAAGACATGTATCAGGGTTCGGATTCTATGTATCTGACGTCCCATGCGGTCTTTCCGGCAGGCATGGTACTGATTGTCGTGTTTGGACTGGCGTGGGTGCTGGAGCGGTTTCGGAAACGGAAAAAATCTTATCTGCGCCATATTTTTCAGCTAAACCAGTTGTACAGTAAATTCCAGAATAATTTGATGATCCTGATCCTTCTGTTAGTGATTCACTTTTTTGCTCTGACCTATCTGACAGTGGAAATTTCCAGCCTCCTGCCCCTTGATAGGTACCGGGAGAACTATCCGTATGACAGTGTATGGATTGCAAGGGAAGAGGACAAAGAGTATGCAAAAGAACTGGCTGAAAAATATGACGGTACCGTAACAGAGTTTCCGATGCTGCGTGTCACAACCGCTTATACAGCACAGCAGATCGGCGTGTCCGCCTCCACATATCAAAAACTGACGGGAAAAGATTGTGATCTGGAAGGACGCGAGATCTGGTTTGGCATGGAGGATGCGGAATTTCGGAAGGAAAAAGATATAACGAACTGGGACAGTCATGATTTGTATGAAGATGTGTTTGTAGGAAATTATGATCCAGAGTTTAATATGGTCATGCTGAAGAATACAGAGGAAGGGAAACCGTATCATTACGAATTGACGAAAGCTTTCACCCAGAGTCTTATCGGACAGTATTCGCTGGATCAGTACCATGAAAACATGGTTATTTTTTCCGATGAGTTCTTTGAAGAACGGTGGCAGGAAGTGCGGAGGGACAAGACGGAAGCTTCCGAGCTTTACCTGTTTACTTTCCCGGCGAGGGAAAGAGCGGATGCATACACAGAACTGACTGCATATAATGATGCCAATGGAATCAAAAATAAGAATGAAGTAATGATGGAGAACAGTCTGTACAATACGGATGAGTTTTTGAAGGGACAGCGGATGCGTGCGGTATTCAGCCTGTCCAGCAAGCTGTTTTTGATGGCGACCCTTCTGCTCAGCGGATTTTTCGTTGTGGCATTGAAGAACCTGTCGGAGATGACATCTTTCAAACGGCGGTATGAGTTCCTGAATTATATGGGAATGAAAGAAAAGGAGCAGCGAAAGAATATCCGGTTTGAGACAAAGATTTTGACGATGATTTCGGCAGGAGCGGCATTTGTCATGGGCGTGCTGTATGTATGTTCCTATCTGTATCAGCAGAATACCGGTGGAGGCGACGGAGTCGGAACCGAATTCTGGAAGTACTGGGCGGCGATTATGATCGCATATTTAGTGGTAGTATATTTAATCCAGCAGTTATTCGGATGGTATGTGATCCGCAGATTAAAACGTGAGAGGAGGAAACAGGGGTAATGCATGTACTGGAAGTAAAAGATTTGATTCGGAATTATCAGAAGTCGTCCTTTAAAAAGAGCGAGGATGATATTAAAGTCCTGAAAGGACTGAATTTTACCGTGGAGGAAGGAGAGTTTGTTGGCATCATGGGAAAATCCGGGTGCGGGAAGACGACTCTTCTGAAGGTACTTGGCATGATCGACAAGCAGACGGATGGAGAGGTTTTCTTCATGGAGCAGAATACCACAGATCTTTTCAGGGATAAGCTGGCGGACATCCGAAGGACCAAGATCGGATTTATCTTTCAGGATTTTTATTTGATGGACAGTCTGTCCGTGGAAGAAAATATCATGCTGCCGATGATCCTCGGAAAAGAAAAAGTGGATGTCATGACAAAGGCGGCGAAGAAATATGCAGATCAGTTTGAGATCACCCATCTGCTCAAGAAGAATCCATACGAACTGTCCGGCGGGGAGAAGCAGAGAGTGGCGATCTGCCGGGCGCTCATCAACGACCCGGATCTGGTACTGGCGGATGAGCCGACGGGGAACCTGGACTCCAAGTCCGGGAAGATCGTCATCGACGCTCTGAACCGGATCAACCGGGAGTTCGGAAAGACCATCGTTATGGTAACACATGATCCGCAGATGGCAAGCAACTGCAGCCGGATCATTCTTTTAAAAGACGGGGTGATTCTGGATACCCTTAACCGGGGAGACAATCAGGAGAAATTTTATCAGGAGATTATCAGCCGGATGGCAGATCTGTAATATGGGAAAAGATATTTACAAGCAGTTTTTGAAAACGAGGAAAAGTCAATGACTAAAGATTCGACGGATACGCGATTTGTGCGTATCCGTTTTGTAATTGCGTTGTAAAAAATGTCACAAAAATTAATGAAAATAGAGTGCAAAGATATTGAAAATGAATAGTCTGAATGTTATTATTTAGACAAATTAGAGACGAAAAAACATTGTAAACAGAAATCTGTTTTTGGTAAGAGGTGAGACCGATGGTGAGTAAATCAAGAGGATAAAAAGTTCATACGAGGCCGGGGAAGGCTGGAGGTGAAGGTGTTATGAAGAAGAGATCGAAATATCAGCAAAAGATCTGGTGGTGCCGCCTGATTGTAAGTGTCGTACAGGTTTTCCTGTTTTTGTTTTGTCCCATCATACTGAAAGAGGGGAAGACATGCGGCGCGATGGTGATTTTCACTATGATAGTGGATACGGGATTTCAGATCCGGTATATTCTGCTGATGCTCTGCATGGTGCCGGCCCTGCTTTATCTGATCCGTTTTATCCTTATGATCCGTAATAAAAGTCTTGGCATTTTGGAAAAGCTTTCTGCAAAGACGCTGTGCTGGCTGGGAATTTCTATTTTTGTTGTGTCAGTGCTGCCCATTTCTCCGGATGATTTCAGCAAGACGGATATAGCGGGCATGATGCTTGTATACTGCCTGTTTACTTTCATCGGGGGAATTGAGTTTTTATACTGCCGGTGTTAGGAAACAATGGAAGACACCGAGGAAGAAGTGATTGCAGCGCGGGAGAAAGAGAAGATCGACAGACAGCACCGGAAGAAGGCGAATTACTTTCCGGGGAAGTACCCGAAGGAATTTTATCAGGTGATCCGCAGGATGTTCCGGTCCAGAATAAAGGTGCAGGTGTTGATGATTGCTTCGGAAGCTTTTGCAGCAGCGAGCCTCTTTATCGTCTTTTCCATGTATGGAATCATGAAAGATACCTATGAGATGGAGAGTTCCATTACCGGGGACGGGCTGTATGGTCTGTTCCGGAGTCTTGGGCTGATTCTGATCCTTTTACACCTCGTGATGATGACAATGATGAGTGCCTGGTATATCAAAGAAGCGAAAAAGGATTTCCGTCTGCTTGTTATTCTGGGAATCAGACGGCGGACAGTCTACATGCAGTTTCTGCTGGAATTCTGGACGGGCGTGCTTGTCGCCGCAGTGTTTGGTTTGGGAGCAGGGGCGGCAGGAGCTTCTGCAATGCGGATGGAGCTGCAAAAAGGGATCCCGGGCGGAGCGGTATTTCCGGAAGTCGTTACCGGAAACTATTTTCTCATCGGACTGATTTCTTTCCTGATTCTGATGGGATTGTCGTTGGCTTTTAATCAGGAAAACTTCATTGACCTGGGACAGTCCGTGGACAGAAATGAGGATGTACAGAAGGAAGAACGGTTGAGGAAAGGAATCAGTCTTTGGATTGCAGGAGGAGTGTTTCTGGCAGCTCTGGCGGTGGGATGGTATTCGGTCAGAGAATGGGCGGAGAGCAGGTTTATCCATATTTTGACGGTTGTGGCAATGTTCCTTCTGCTTTCCGGCGGAACAGCACTGTGGATGCGGATACGGGAGAGAAAGCATAGATATGATACCGGTCTTTTGAAAAGGAACCTGTTTTATCACAAGTTTGAGAGTAATATAGAGCGTCTGTTTCTTCTGGCAGTGATTCAGTTCCTTGCGCTTGGGATGTTTGCGGCGCCGATGGCGGGGGCATGTATTCCGCAGAAGATTCCGTCCATGTACCCGTATGATATCGTGGTGACGGCATATGAACCGGAGCTTGAGAAGCTGGAAGCGATTGCGGACAGGTACGAAGCCCGGGTTACGCAGTATCCGATGCTTCGGATGACTTCCATCTACGGGAGCGATAAAATCAAGCCGTGGAGAAGGACAACCAGACCAATCCAGTGGCCGCAGGGACAGCAGATTGCCATTTCGGAAAGCACCTATCAGCAGATGCGGAAGTTTGTGGGAAAAGAGCCGAAAAAGCTTTCACTGCAGGGCGAGGAGCTGCATGTAGTGTATCAGCAGGATCTGTCTGTCAAGGCACATACGATTGACTGGGATACCGGACGTCTGGAAAAGCATTTAAGGTTCGGCCAGCCTCTGGAATATTATAATCCGGATGATTTTCGCAGATTCTTTCCGGTCAGAACCATCGCAGGCGAAGAGCGAGCCAGCCTGACCGGAAGCTTTCACCAGGGAATGCAGGATAATCTGATCGTGTTGACAGATTCGTATTTTCAGGAAAATTATGACCGGATCACGGCGTATAACAGGAAAAACTGGGAGACGAGACAGAAGATGACGAGAGAAGAGTGGCGGATGTACACAGTCCGGCATCCGGAGAATCTTACAGAGGGACCAACAACACTCTTCTGTATGAATCTGGATGATGCCCTTGTGGATCAGGCAGCGGCGGATCTGGAATATCTGAACGAGGAGCAGGATTTTGACACGGTATGGGACAATAATATCCAGCCGTTTTATGTGAAATCTCAAATGATCGTCAATACAGAGTCGGAAATCTTTTTTACGAGAATGGGAAATGGATTCATTTTGCTGGTACTGATGATTCTCGGAGTCTTTCAGTTCTTTGTAAAAGTTAAGTCGGAAGAAGATAACTGGCGGTGGGAGAATATCTTCCTGAAACGTCTTGGAATGCACGAGAAGGAACGAAAAGCCAAGCTCCGGTATCAGATCCGGATGTTTGTACTCATACCGGTGCTGTCCGGGATCACGGGAGGAGTTATCTTCGCGGCATTGACTGCAAAGGCAAGGCTGTATACCATGCAGGAAACACTGCAGTTTGCTGGATATCTTGGAATGATCTATCTGATCTGGATTCTGGTGTGGGCAGCTGCCTGTCAGGTGATGGACTGGAATATCTGGAAACATGTTGAGAAAGAATAGGGAAAAAGTAAGATCTTGTGCTCCGAACAGGGGCTTCCTGTTCAGAAAGGAGAGCTTATGAAAAGAAAGTATATTTATACGATAGTAGCTGCAGCACTTCTGGTCTGCCTTGGTATGTCGGTTGCTTTTCTTAGACCGGACAAGGAGGAACAGCTCGTAAAGGAGTTTCTGAATCAGACATTCACCAAGAGCGAAGAAAATGCAAAGTTGTATCAGGCAGTCATGGATTCGCCGTCCGTCATAGGGCTGGGTGTAGATCAGCAGACACAGAAAGAAACGGCGGGAAAAGCGCAGCAGGCGTCGGAAGAATTTGAAAAAGCATACAGCACCTATCTGGATTCAAATGGCATGGATGATTTCCAGAATGGACTGTTTGGCTATATGCTGGACTTGTATACGGCAGACGAGATGTGGGAGATTTCTGAAACAGAAATCACGAAAGATAACGAAGCGTATAAATTCCGCGTCAGCATGAATGTGGGAGATACGCCGCAGGAAATTCAGGGAAGAGCAGAAGTGAACGATGGGAAGATCGGCAATCTGGATATTACAGAGTTATAGGAAATATTGGGGAAACCGCAGCAGGATTTAGCCTGCTGCGGTTGATTTTTGGTATGCAGAATGTATATACTATAATTGAAATTGAGAAACATCCGGGAAGGAGGATTTTGTCCATACCGGTGTATTTCCGAAAGAAATCAGTAGAAAAATCAGCAGGGCACAAGAAGTTCGACATGCCAGCGATTACGATGACTTTTATATTATTTCAATAGAAGATGCAAAAGAGCAGTTGGAAACAGCGAAAGAGGTAGTAGAATTGGTTGAACGGTACCTCAAGACACTGGATGAAAAATAAGATTGTTAAGAAGGTAAAATATAAAAAATCGGAAGAATTCCACAGAGGAAAAGTCTTCCAATTTTTTCTCCGGGAAACTAAGTGATCGTCGAGCAACTTTATGTAAAAAGTTTTGCATGATGTAGAAAAATCAGTAGATCTGGAAATCCTTTTATTTAAGAATCGACGCAATTGATTTGCAACGCAAAACGAATCGTTGTACAAAGAAGTGCAACGCAAAACAAAATCGTTGCAAAATGATTGCGACGATTTTATAATAATAGGAGAGGTGATGTGCGATGAGAGAGAATAAAAGGCTGGAATATAAAGAAAATATGGAATCAGGAACATTTCTGAAAACGATCAGTGCATATGCAAATTATGGTGGTGGGAAGATCATTTTTGGAATTGCAGATGATGGAACTGTAAAAGGAATCTCTAAACCGGAAGAAGCATGTCTAAATCTGGAAAATAAGATTAATGACAGTATAAAACCGGTTCCGGAATATTCGATAGAGATTGGGGAAGATTCTACAATTATTCTCAGCGTCTGCGAGGGTCCTTATAAACCTTATCTTTATAAAGGAAAAGCGTATAAGCGGTATGATTCCGCTGCCACTGAGGTGGATCGCCTGGAATATGGAAGACTGATTCTGGAGGGACAAAATCAGTCTTACGAAGAACTTCCTTCATCTATGCAGGAACTGACATTTGACCGTTTGGAAGAGGAGTTAAAAGAAAGTCTGGGAATTACCAGTCTGAATGAAGATATCCTGAAAACGCTGGAACTCTATTCGGAAAAAAGAGGATTCAATAATGCGGCAGCTTTACTGGCTGACAGAAATCAGTTTCCGGGAATCGATATGATTCGCTTCGGAAGCAGTATTGATGAGATCATGGACAGGGCGACGTTTGAACATATGTCTGTTTTGGCACAGTTAAGCAGTTGTATCGAGATGTTTCAGACGTACTATCAGTATGAGAAAATAGAAGGCGTTGAGAGAAAACAAATTGACAAGATACCGGAGAAGGCCTTCCGTGAAGCGATTGCAAATGCTTTGGTACATCGGGCATGGGATGTCCGGGCTTCCATAAAAATCAGTATGTTTGAAGATAGAATCGAAATCAGCTCACCTGGCGGGCTCCCGGCAGGAATTGGCCGGGAAGAATATTTGAATGGGCAGATTTCTGTCCTCAGAAATCCGATTCTTGGAAATGTTTTTTTCCGGCTGAAATATATTGAGAAGTTTGGAACGGGGATTATGAGAATTAACCGGTCTTATTCTAATGCATTGGAAAAACCGTCCTATCAGATTTTTGAGAATTCCATTCAGGTGGTACTTCCGGTAATCGCATCAGATGAGGAACTCTCAGAAAAGGATAAGAAGATTCTGGACATTATCCGGGACAAGGGAACCGTGAGCAGAAGTGAGATTGAAAAGCTTGCGGGAACAGGAAAAGATTCGACAATCCGCAGTCTGAATCTGCTGTTGAAGAAACATATTATTGAAAAAACGGGAGCCGGAAGAGGAGTAAAATATCATATCCGGTAAAGAATAAAGCATACGAAAAGCAACCGGAATACATCCCATGGAATGAGATGCACCGGTTGCTTTCTATTTACTGTAGTCCGACGGTGTCTATCTTGTCATCCACCGCCCGTTTGTAAAGTCCGGAATGGCAACCGGATGTCCGCCCATTGCGATGGACTGTTCGGAGAGGACGCTGATGCACATCCAGGAAGCTGCGTCATAGACATCGATCGGGCAAGGCCGTCCGTCGCGGATGCACTGTGCGAATTCACGGAAGACGAGGTAGTCCATGCCGCCGTGTCCGCCTTTGATTTCGCTCTTTAAGAAGTCTTTCCAGACCGGATGGTCATACTGCTCTTCATATTCTTTTGCGTTTCCCCAGTGTTTGTTCCAGAAGAATTCCTCTTCCATGGAATACAGTCCGTCCAGGAAGACGGAATCGGTCTTTTCCTCATACATGCCCTTTGTGCCGCAGACTGTGAAATCACGGCTGTAGTAGCGTGGAAGAGAGGTATCGAGTGTCAGCAGAATCGTTTCCCCTCCGGCGCAGGTGATGACAGTGTTGACGACGTCGCCCTGGGCAAACCGTGCGTGGAGCAGGGACTGGTCGCAGTCCGGGTGCCGGCGCACGTATTCATTCATCCCTTTGGAGATGGAAGCGGTGCTTGTCAGAGTGAGCATCCGGTTTCCGTGGTTGATATCAAGGATCCGCGCGATCGGACCGAGTTCGTGAGTCGGATAGTTCTCCGCATTCCGGTTGAGATAATTTCTGAGACGGTAATGGCGGTTTTCTTTTCCGCGGGTAACCTCGCTTCTCAGATCATGCATATAGCCGCCGCGGCAGTGGACGATATCTCCGAATACACCCTGCTCTTTCATATTCAGGGCCATCAGCTCCCGGCGTCCGTAACAGCAGTTTTCCATGAACATAAACGGTGTTTTTGTCTCTTCGTAAGTCCGGACAAGCTCCCAGCATTCTTCCAGACTGTATACGCCTCCGACTTCAATTCCTACCGGGATTCCTGCTTTCATTGCCTGGATGGCAGCAGGTACGTGGTGCTCCCAGGAGGTGGCGATAATCAAAGCGTCAATATCCGAGCGGGTCAGAACTTCTGAATAATCCAGCTCAGCAGCAGGACGGCGCCCGCAGCGTTCTTCGATCAGGTCCTGTGCCTGTTTGATTCTGTCCTCATAAGCATCGCATACGACAGAAATCTGCATTTCCGGGATATATAAAAGGGTCTCTTTTAAAAGCATATACCCCCTGCTTCCCAGTCCGACAAGTCCGATCTTTAATGGTTCCATAATCAAGTCCTCCTTCATGAAATCTCATTCACAGCATAGCACAAAGCAAAGGGAGTTACAATAATCACAAATCTCTTTTTCCCCCTGTTTTCCGATGCCTTTTTTTCTGCTATAATAGGTACCGGAAAAGGAGGAACACAATGAGTTTTGTACATTTGCATGTTCATACAGAATATAGTTTGTTAGACGGTTCCAACAAGATCAAGGAGTATGTCGCCCGTGTGAAGGAACTCGGCATGAACAGTGCCGCCATTACGGACCACGGTGTGATGTACGGTGTGATCGATTTTTATAAAGAAGCAAAGAAGGCGGGGATCAATCCGATCCTTGGATGTGAGGTATATGTGGCTCCGGGTTCCCGGTTTGACCGTGAGGCAGGGCACAATGATGACCGGTATTACCACCTTGTCCTTCTGGCGGAAAATGATGAGGGATACCACAACCTGATGAAGATTGTATCGAGAGGGTTTACGGAAGGGTATTACTACAAGCCGCGTGTGGATAAAGAGCTTTTGAGGCAGTACAGCGGCGGGATCATCGCTCTGAGTGCCTGTCTGGCCGGAGAGGTGCAGAAGAATCTGGTGAGGGGTCTTTATGAAGAGGCCAAGAAAGCCGCATACGAGTATCAGGATATTTTCGGAAAAGGGAACTTTTTCCTGGAGCTGCAGGATCACGGGATGGGCGAGCAGCAGACGGCCAACCAGGGTCTTCTTCGTCTGTCGGAAGAGACGGGAATTGAGCTGGTAGCTACCAATGACGTCCACTATACCTATGCGGAGGATGAAAAGCCGCATGACATCCTGCTTTGTCTTCAGACGGGAAAGAAGCTTTCTGATGAGAACCGGATGCGTTACGAAGGCGGCCAGTATTATGTAAAGAGTGAAGAGGAGATGCGGGGGCTCTTCCCGTATGCCCTGCAGGCACTTGAGAATACGCAGAAAATCGCAGACCGCTGCCATGTGGAGATTGAATTCGGAGTCACCAAGCTTCCGAAATACGATGTGCCGGATGGCTATACATCATGGGAATATTTGCAGAAGCTCTGCTTTGACGGGCTGGAGGACCGGTATCCGGGAAGCCCCAAGGAACTGGTGGAGCGGCTGAATTATGAGCTGGATACAATCCGCACGATGGGGTATGTGGACTACTTCCTGATTGTGTGGGATTTCATCAAATATGCACGGGATCATGACATTATGGTGGGACCGGGACGAGGTTCCGCGGCGGGAAGTATCGTGTCCTACTGTCTTGGAATTACCAACATTGATCCGATCCGGTATAACCTGCTCTTTGAGCGGTTCCTGAATCCGGAGCGTGTCACCATGCCGGATATCGACGTGGACTTCTGCTTCGAGAGAAGGCAGGAGGTTATCGATTATGTAACGAGAAAATACGGAACAGACCGTGTGGTACAGATTGTTACCTTCGGTACCCTGGCGGCGCGGGGAGTTATCCGGGATGTGGGGCGTGTCATGGATCTTCCGTACGCCTTTGTGGACAGCATTGCAAAGATGATTCCGACCGAGCTGAATATGACGCTTGACCGGGCGCTTACGATGAATCCGGAGCTGAAAAAGCTGTATGATACGGATGAGCAGGTAAGAGAACTGATTGACATGAGCAGGCGTCTGGAAGGTCTTCCGAGACATACGTCCATGCACGCGGCGGGGGTTGTCATCAGTCAGAAGTCCATCGATGAATATGTGCCGCTCTCCCTTGGATCGGACAATTCTCCGGTGACCCAGTTTACCATGACGACGCTGGAAGAGCTCGGACTTCTGAAGATGGACTTTCTTGGGCTTCGGACCCTTACCGTCATTCAGAATGCGGCCAGGCTTGCCCGGCAAAGCACCGGAAAGAAGATCGACATGTCCAGGATCGACTATGATGACAAGGCAGTCTTCGATTCCCTTTGCAGCGGAAAGACGGACGGCGTGTTCCAGCTGGAAAGCGCAGGGATGAAGAGCTTCATGAAGGAATTAAAGCCGCGGAATCTGGAGGACGTCATTGCGGGGATTTCTCTGTACCGTCCGGGACCGATGGACTTTATTCCGCAGTATGTCAAAGGAAAGAATCATCCGGAACAGATCACCTATGACTGTCCGCAGTTAAAACCGATTCTGGAACCGACCTACGGATGTATCGTCTATCAGGAGCAGGTTATGCAGATCGTGCGGGATCTGGCGGGATACACGCTGGGGCGAAGCGACATTCTGCGGCGTGCCATGTCAAAGAAAAAGGGCGATGTCATGGAGCGGGAGCGCCAGAATTTCGTCTACGGCAATCCGGAGGAAAACGTGCCGGGATGCGTGGCAAACGGCATCGATGAGAAAACGGCCAACAAGATTTACGACGAGATGATTGATTTTGCGAAATATGCCTTCAACAAGTCTCACGCGGCGGCCTATGCGGTCGTTTCCTACGAGACGGCATGGCTGAAATATTATTATCCGGTAGAATTTATGGCGGCGCTGATGACTTCGGTCATCGATAATCCGGGGAAAGTGGCGGAATACATTTATACCTGTAAGGAGATGGGCATAAAACTGCTGCCTCCGGACATCAATAAAGGGTACGGCAACTTTTCCGTGGACGGGGGCGATATCCGTTACGGCCTTGCGGCAATCAAAAGTATCGGACGGTCCGTGATCGATGACATTATCCGGGAAAGAGAGGCCGGGGGAGAGTTCAAAAACCTCCGGGATTTCGCGGAGCGGATGTCCGGCAAGGACATCAACAAAAGGACGGTTGAAAACTTTATTAAAGCCGGGGCCTTCGACTGTTTTACCGGGACGAGAAAGCAGCACATGATGGTCTATCTTAAGATCCTTGACCAGATCAATCAGGAGAAGAAATATTCCATGGCAGGACAGATGAGCCTGTTTGATATTGTGGATGAGGATCAGAGAAAGGAATTTGATATTCAGTTCCCGGATGTGGGCGAATACGAAAAGGAGACGATGCTTGCCTTTGAAAAGGAAGTGCTCGGCGTCTATGTCAGCGGTCATCCGCTGGAGGAATACGAGGACCGGTGGAAGAAAGCGATCACGGCGACGACACATGATTTCCAGTATGACGATGAGACCGGACATACGAAAGTCCGGGACGGGGCCAAAGAAACCATCGGCGGTATGATTACGTCCCGCACCATAAAATATACGAAGACCAACAAGGTGATGGCATTTATTACCATCGAGGACCTGCTTGGTACGGTGGAGGTCGTGATTTTCCCGAGGGATTACGAGAAGAATCAGCAGTATCTGGAAGTGGACCGGAAGGTGTTCGTAAGAGGCCGGGTGTCAGAAGAAGACGAAAGTGCCAGCAAGTTGATCTGTGAGACGATCATTCCGTTTGAGCAGACAGAAAAACAGCTCTGGATTCAGTATCCCGATAAGGCATCCTTCCTTCAGGAAGAGCAGCTTGTCTACTCCATGCTCCACATGAGTGAAGGGGAGGAGAAAGTCTTCATTTACTGTCAGGCAGAACGGGCAGTCAAACAGCTTCCGGCGGGGCGGAATGTGGATATCTCAGATGAACTCATGAGCAGATTGACGAACTATTTTGGCAAAGAGCGGGTAAAAGTAGTAGAAAAGTCAAAGATATAGGAAAGATATTGAAAAACGAAAATAAATAGTTTAGTATATTAGGTGGTTAAACTATTCACAGAAAACACATACAGAAATCAGGGAATGACCTAATGGAGGTATAAGAATCATGGCAAAAGAAATCAGGACAATAGGTGTTTTAACGAGTGGTGGAGATGCGCCGGGAATGAACGCGGCGATTCGTGCCGTTGTAAGAACAGCACTTGGAAATGGACTGAAGGTCAGAGGAATCAGAAGAGGATACTCAGGACTTTTAAATGAAGATATTATTGATATGTCCGCGCGCGATGTTTCCGATACGATTCAGCGCGGAGGTACGATTCTCCAGACTGCAAGATGCCAGGAGATGTGCACAGAAGAAGGACAGCAGAGAGCGGCAGCGATCTGTAAGAAATATGAGATTGACGGACTGATTGTAATCGGAGGAGACGGTTCCTTTAAAGGAGCAAGAGCGCTGTCCAATCTCGGGGTGAATACGATCGGTCTTCCGGGAACGATTGACCTGGATATCGCATGTACAGAGTACACGATCGGATTTGATACTGCGGTGAATACGGCGATGGAAGCCATCGACAAAGTACGTGATACCTCTACATCCCATGAAAGATGCAGTATCGTTGAGGTTATGGGACGTGATGCGGGATACCTTGCGCTGTGGTGCGGTATTGCCAACGGAGCAGAGAGAATTCTGCTTCCGGAAGAGCATGATTATAATGCAGAGAAGATCATCGAAGATATCAAGCTGAACAGAAAACGCGGAAAGAAGCATTACATCATCATCAATGCAGAAGGTGTCGGTAACTCCGTCGGCCTTGCAAAAGAGATTGAAGAGGCAACAGGCATGGAGACAAGAGCGACGATTCTTGGACACATGCAGCGCGGTGGAAGCCCGACAGCAAAAGACCGTGTCTACGCGTCCATCATGGGAGCAAAGGCAGTGGATCTTCTTCTGGAAGGAAAGACAAACCGTGTCGTAGGCTACAAGCACGGCGAATATGTAGACTTTGATATCGACGAAGCACTGGAAATGGAAAAGGGAATTCCGCAGTATCAGTACGATATTGCAAAAGAACTCTCTCTTTAATTTACCTTGGAGAGCCAAAAAGCAGGGGGCATTGCGTACTCCCTGCTTTTTTATACTTGAAAAGCAAAAACAGAAATTGTACAATGATAGGACAGAAGGTAAAAAGGAGATATGGACTGTGAGTAGCAATAAAAAGGCGGCGCCTGTCGGCGTGTTTGATTCCGGAGTGGGAGGACTGACAGTAACAAGAGAGATCATGCGGCAGCTTCCGGACGAAAATATGGTGTATTTCGGGGACACTGCGAGAGTGCCGTACGGAAGCAAATCGAAAGATAATATCATACGTTACAGCCGGCAGATCATCCGGTTTCTGCAGACAAAGAATGTCAAGGCTATTGTGATCGCCTGCAATACAGCCAGTGCGCTGGCGCTGGATGTGGTGAAAGAGGAGACCGACATCCCGATTATGGGAGTGATTGTGCCGGGAGCCGCTGCGGCTGTCCGGGCCACCAGAAATAAAAAGATCGGCGTGATCGGGACAGAGGCGACGATCCGGAGCCAGATGTATTCCAAAGTGATGAAGGAGATGCTTCCGGGTGTGGAAGTGATCGGAAAGCCGTGTCCGCTTTTTGTTCCGATTGTGGAAGAAGGATTTGCAAAGCACAAGATTGCGGAGGAGGTCATCGATTACTATCTGGCATCGATGAAAGAGACGGATATAGACACAATGATTCTTGGATGCACCCATTATCCGCTGTTAAGATCCCGGATCATGAAATATCTGGGAGACGGCATTCAGCTGGTGAATCCTGCTTATGAGACGGCGATGGAGCTTAAGAAGCTTCTCAGGAAGATGGATCTGCTCAATGAAGGGCAAAGCAGCGCAGAAGAGAGCGGTCAGGTCTGTGCCAACGGCTCCTATGAGTTTTACGTAAGCGATACGGCGGACAAATTCAAGCAGTTTGCAAATTCCATCCTTCCTTATGATATCCGCACAACCCAGCGGATCAATATCGAAGAATATTAAACATGACGGGGAATGATTATGGATAGAGAGATATTACTTGGAATTACAGGAATGCAGTGGGAGATGATGGACGATGGAGAACAGAAGACAGAGGATGCCGAAGCAGTGGAAATGCTTACTTCTGCTGATTATTTCTTTAAAAATGGAAAACATTATTTCGTGTATGATGAGACGTCTGGAAGCGGTCGAAAGATTGGAAAAAGCAAGATCAAAATTACGGGAGACCGGATCGTTGAAATCATGAAAGCAGGAGAGATGAGAGGAGGACTGTTCTTTGAGAAGGACAAGCGCACCCTTACCTGTTATGAGACTCCGTACGGTCAGCTTCACTTTGGCGTCTGGACGACCGGTATTGATGTTGATGTAAAAGAGGACGAAATCCTTGCGGAGATCCGCTACCGGATGGAGATGGAAGACAAGCCGATGGCGGACTGCTGCGTCAAAATTCATGCCTGCAGCAAGGGGGAAAAGTCGGCTCAGATGGTGAGAGAGCTGATGGAGCATCAGAAGCAGGATCTCATAAAAGCAGAATAAAGACAGGACAAAGAGTACATTTCATGCTGGATGAAGAGTACTCTTTTTTTCTATTAGAAGTGTTGTCATGACAGAGATGGAAAGGAGCGGGAAAATGAGAAAATATGTACTGACTATTTCGGAGCTTGCAAAGCTTCGAAATACGACAAGCGAGACGCTGAGGCATTATGACAGGATCGGGCTGTTAAAACCGGTCTATGTATCGGACGGCGGACACCGGTATTACTCGATCCGGCAGTATGAAAAGCTTGGGACGATTCTGGAACTCAAAGAGATGGGGATGTCGCTGGAGGAGATCAAGGAATATTTCGAGAACCGGAACCTGAGGAAATCCTATGAGATGCTGAAAACGTACCAGCAGAGGTTTGAGGAACGGCTTAAGGAGCAGATCCGGCTCAATGAGATCATGCAGGAAAAGCTGGAGTTCGTCCGGAGTCTGTTCTCCCTTCCGGAAATGGAGACGGTTTTCGAGGAGGAGTTTCCGTTACGCCATATGATTACTCTTGGCAGGGAGTCCGGCGACCGGGAAGAGCACGCCATGGCCTTTACGAAGCTGGAGGGGAGCCTGGAAGAGAAGATTCCGATTCTGGCTACCGACCGGATGGGTGTGTTTTCAGATCAGAGGATCCTGATTCCAAGCGATGAGATGATTCCGGCTGTCCCGATGGTACTGGTGGATTCGGAAAAAGAAGGAAACAAGTACGTCCGGGAAATCCAGGCGGGAAAGTATGTCTGCATGATGTACAAAAATGGTCTTCTTGAGAAATATCATCCGTCCTTTGAAAAGATCAAACAGTATCTGTATCAGAAGCATTACCGGATCTGCGGACCGATTTTGCAGATCTATATTGTGGATGCCACCCTGACCAACGAAGAAGAGGAAAAGGTTCTGGAGATCCAGATCCCGGTAGAAGAATAAAGAAACGCCTTCCGGTCAGACTGATTTCGACAAAATTTAACAGTACTTTACAGAAACGTGCATTGAACTTTGTGTAACACAAAGATTTAAATTAAATTCGTAAAGGATAATCAGTTTGATTAGAGGAGGAAGAAAATGAAAGTGAGATTTGCAAAAGCGGCTGCGGCAGCTCTCGCGGCAGCAATGTTACTGACAGGATGTGGTTCTTCAGGAAGCACAAACAATGAAAATCTGGATTTAAACAGTATGTCACTGGAAGAGATTGAAGAGAAAGCAAAAGAAGAGGGCGAAGTCAACTCGGTAGGAATGCCGGACGACTGGGCAAACTGGGATGACACCTGGGCAGGCCTCAAGGAGAAATACGGACTGGAGCATACAGACGTGGATCTTTCCTCCGCGGAGGAGCTTTCCATGTTTGAAGCTGAGAAAAACAATGCGACAAAAGATATCGGAGACGTGGGAGAGACCTACGGTGCTGTTGCGGAAGACCAGGGCCTGACACTGAAATATAAGACAAGCTACTGGGATGAGATTCCGGACTGGGCAAAAGACGATGACGGCGACTGGGTCGTTGCATATTACGGAACCATGGGAATCATCACAAACAAGAAACTCGTATCCGATGCACCGACTTCCTTTGCGGATCTTCTGGAAGGAGACTACATGGTTTCCGTTGGAGACGTTGCAAGATCCACAAGAGCACAGTATGCAGTCCTTGCGGCGGCTTATGCAATGGGAGGCGATGAGAACAATATCCAGCCTGGACTTGACTTTTTCAAACAGATTGCAGAGCAGGGAAGACTGGACAAAGGAGAATTTACGCTGAGCAGAATGGAAAAAGGAGAGATCGAAGTTGCGATTGTATGGGATTTCGTAGGAATCGGTTACCGTGAACAGATCAAGGAAAACAATCCGGACGCGGACTTTGAGATCTGTATTCCGGAAGAAGGATCCGTACAGAGCGGATACGCTACCATCATCAATGCCTATACGAAACGTCCGCATGCAGCGGCTCTTACCAGAGAATATATTTTAAGTGATGAAGGACAGCTCAACCTGGCAAAAGGATATGCAAGAACAGTCAGAGATGTAGAACTTCCGGCAGAACTGGAAGAAAAGATGATTCCGGACGAACAGTACCAGAATGTACACATGGTAGAAGATGCGGAAGGATGGCAGAAGACAACGGAAGAACTTCCGACACTTTGGAATGAACAGGTACTTGCCTACGCAAATTAGGAGATGGGATCATGAAAAAATCAAGGAGCAAAACGTATTTACTGGCACTGCTTCCGTTCCTTGTGCTGGTCGGGATGTTTGAGATCGTACCGGTCATCTCGATTATCGTACAGAGCTTCATGCCGTCCGGTTCGGGAGCGGGAGTCACACTGGATAATTACATTCGGGTTTTTAGTGAAAAGCTGTACCAGACAGCAATTATCAACAGCGTGGTGATCGCAGTCTTTTCCTCGCTGATAGGCCTTGTGATCGCGTTTTTCGGCGCGAAAGCGGCCAATGAAAAAGGCGGAAAAATCGGGAGACTCTTCATGAGCCTTCTGAACATGGTCTCCAACTTCTCCGGAGTACCGCTTGCCTTTGCCTACATCATCATGCTTGGAAATACAGGAATCCTGACCCTGATCGGGCAGAAATACGGGATCGGATTCCTGGCGGAATTCCCGCTTTATTCTACAGTGGGGCTGATGATTACCTACATTTATTTCCAGGTTCCCCTTGCAACGCTGCTTCTGATTCCGGTATTTGATTCCGTGAAAAAGGAGTGGAAAGAAGCAGTCGGAATTCTGGGAGGCACACAGAAAACATTCTGGTTCAAAGTCGGAATTCCGGTTATGATGCCGGGAATCCTGGGAACCTTTTCGACACTGTTTGCCAATGCCATTGCGGCTTATGCAACAGCATACGCGCTGGTCATGAACAATGTTTCCATTCTGCCGATCCGGATTTCGGAGCAGTTTGTCGGTGACGTTGTCCAGAATCCACAGCTTGGCGGTGCCCTTGCGGTCGTACTGATGGCGCTGATGGTACTTTCGATTCTTTTCAATGACGGGATTTTGAAGAAGAACAGGAGGAGAAGCAATGGCAGGTAAAAAGAAAAAGACGGGAAGCATGGTTGTGCTTATTATTGTTGCGCTGTACCTTCTGATCCCGCTGGTTTTAACATTTTTATATTCCTTGTTTACGGAATGGATTTCCATTCTGCCAAACGGTTTTACCTTGAATGCCTATGTGGAATTATTCCAGGACAGCTATTTCTGGCAGAGCATTGTGCGGACACTTCTGATTTCGATACTTCCGATCGCGATCTGTACGCTGGTCGTGCTGCTGGCCATGTATGTGGTAGTTGTATACGTGCCGGCGCTTGACAAGGTGATGAAGATGATCTGTACGATCCCGTACGCGATCCAGGGCGTCATCCTCCCGATCAGTGTGCTCGGACTGTACGCAGGAGCGCCGGAACCGTTTTCCAATCGTGTGTTTATGCTGGTATGCACCTATTGTATCGTTGTCCTTCCGTATGTTTATCAGGGAGTGAGAAACAATCTGGACGCAGTGTCCGCTCCGAGGCTTCTGGAAGCGGCACAGATGCTGGGGGCAGGAAAGTTCTATGCATTCTGGAGGATCATTCTTCCGAATATCACAAATGGAATCATGGTATCCGTCATGCTGGCCATGTCCATCGTGTTTGGAGATTTCGTAATTATCAATACACTGGCAGGAAACTATTTCCCGACCGGACAGATGTACCTGTATTCGGCAATGAGACAGTCAGGTCAGAAAGCAAGTGCCGTGATCGTGATTCTGTTTATTATCACACTGGCAATTTCACTGGTGGGTTTTGGTCTGCAGAAAAGCAAGAAAAGGAGATAAGAGAAGATGTCTTACATAGAGTTTCAGAATATCAATAAGTTTTATGGAAAGAACCAGGTATTGAAGGATATCAGCCTGAACATTGAAAAAGGACAGTTTGTGACATTGCTCGGACCTTCCGGATGCGGAAAAAGTACGCTTCTTAGGTGTCTGTCCGGACTCGAAGAGATCAGCTCCGGCCGAATCATCATGGATGGAAAAGACATTACGAATCTGGAACCTAAAGACAGAAACATCGGAATGGTGTTCCAGCACTACAGCCTCTTTCCGAATATGACGGTGGAGGAAAACATTGCCTTCGGTCTGAAAATGCAGAAGAAAAGTAAAGAAGAAATCAAGGCGAAAGTGGATTCTGCGATTCAGATCGTGGAGCTGGAAGGAAAGGAAAAGGCCTATCCGGAAAATCTTTCCGGAGGACAGCAGCAGAGAGTGGCGCTTGCGAGAAGTATCGTGCAGCAGCCAAAGGTTCTGCTTCTGGATGAGCCGTTAAGCGCCATCGATGCGAAGCTTCGGAAGTCTCTGCAGAACAGCATCAAGCAGATTCACAAGGATCTGGGACTGACCTGTATTTTCGTAACCCATGATCAGGACGAGGCGATGGTAATGTCTGATACGATCCACCTCTTCCATGAGGGACGCATTGAACAGTCCAGCGATCCGATTACCATGTATACATCTCCGGTAAGCCAGTTTGCAGCGGCATTCATCGGTAACTATAATATTCTTTCCCGGGAGCAGTTTGCAGCTGTAACCGGAAAGAAGATTGCATCTGAAAACGGAATCGCAATCCGCCCGGAAACGATTCAGATTGTAACAGATCCGTCGGAAGAGACAGACTATACATTTGACGGTGTAATTATTGATAATACACCAAAAGGAAACGTTTTGCAGTATAATATTAACGTAAATGGTGTTAAAATGAAAGTAGACGTACTCTTCAGGAGTAAGGTACTTTTTGAAAACGGACAGAAACTTCGTCTGTCTGTAGCAGATCACAACTGCATCAGAATTTGCAGAAAGGAACAAAAACGACTATGAAACATGGAATCGTCAATTCGCTCGAAATCCCGCGTTTTTCAGGGATTCAGACCTTTATGAGAATGGAGAATGACACGGATCTTCAGGATGCGGACTTTGTCGTGGCAGGAATTCCGTTCGATACCTGTGCGACTTACCGTGCAGGGGCCAGATTTGGCCCGGCCGCAGTCAGGGAGATGTCTTCTCTGGCGGCCAAACCGTATAATCCCGTTCTGGAAGTGGATATTTTCGGGGAATGCCGGGGAGTGGACTACGGCGATCTTCCGACGGTGCCGGGGTATGTGGAGGAGACTTTTGACAAGGTGCATGCGCAGATGAGAACACTCTTTGAAAGCGGAGCCGTTCCGATTGTAATAGGAGGAGATCACAGTGTGACGCTGCCGGAACTTCGGGCATGCAAGGATGTACACGGAGAGGTGGCGCTGATTCATTTTGACGCCCACTATGATACGATCAAAGAATACTTCGGAAAACCGTACAGCCACGGTACACCGTTTTACCATGCGGCAAAGGAAGGGCTGGTGGATCCGTCCTGCTCCATTCAGGTAGGAATCAGGGAAGGGCTTTACGGACCGGAGGACGCGCAGAATTCCGCAAATCTCGGGTACGAGTCCATCGATGCTCTTACGATGCACCACATGAGTGCACAGGAGGTCATAGACCGGATCAAAAGCAGGGTTGGCGGAAAGAAAGTGTTCCTGACATTTGATATCGATTTCCTGGATCCGGCATTTGCTCCGGGAACCGGTACACCGGTGCCGGGCGGATTTTCCACCTGGGAGACGCTGGAGATCCTGCATGGCTTAAAAGATCTGGATGTTGTGGGATACGATGTGGTAGAAGTGGCAAACGCATTTGACGGTTCGGGAATCACTGCCATCGCGGCAGCAGGAATCATTCAGGAGTTCATGTCTCATATTGCATGGAGGAAAAAGCATGGAAAAGATCAAAGATAGGATTGGTGAAAATCCGGTCGTAGAAAAGCTTGCACGAGCAGAGGAAACAGCGTGGATCAATCCGAAAAAAGAATGCTGGGATGATGCCGGAGAAACTTTTGATGTCCGGCCGGAAGAGATTGAGGATGCAAGGGCAAGACTGGAGCGGTTTGCACCGCTGATTCTCAGGTATTTCCCGGAGACGAAAGACCGGGGAGGACTCATCGAGTCCCCTCTTGAGGAAATCCCGAAGATGAAGGCGGCGCTGGAAGAAAAGACCGGAAGCGCTGTTGCCGGAAGACTGCTCTTAAAGGAAGACAGCCATCTTGCCATTGCAGGTTCCGTCAAGGCAAGGGGCGGGATTTATGAGGTGCTGAAATATGCGGAGGATCTTGCGGTGAAGCACGGTCTATTGAAAGATGGCGACAGCTACGCGGTTCTTGGAGAGGAAGAGAATCGTGCAGTATTCCGGAAGTATACGATTCAGGTGGGATCCACAGGAAATCTGGGGCTCAGCATCGGTATTATCAGTGCAGTTCTCGGATTTCGGGTCATTGTTCATATGTCTGCGGATGCAAAAGAATGGAAGAAACAGCTTCTTCGGAAGTTCGGCGTCGAAGTCAGGGAATATGAGCAGGACTACGGAGAAGCGGTCAGACAGGGAAGGGCGCTCTCGGACCAGGACTCAAACAGCTATTTTGTGGATGATGAAAATTCCAGAACACTCTTCCTTGGATACGCGACAGCAGGAAAACGGCTGAAAGAGCAGCTGGATGAACAGAAGATTGTCGTAGATAAGGAGCATCCGCTCTTTGTCTATATTCCATGCGGAGTCGGCGGAGCGCCGGGCGGCATTACGGCGGGACTCAAATGGGTGTTTGGCGATGCGGTGCATTGTTTCTTCGCGGAGCCGGTGCAGGCTCCTTGTATGCTGCTTGGTATGGCATCCAGACTGCACAATGAGATTGCGGTTCAGGATATCGGACTGACAGGAAAGACCGATGCAGACGGACTTGCGGTAGGACGTCCGTCTGCCTTTGCGGGAAAGATGATGGAACGTGTATTAAGCGGCGAAGTGACAGTGGAAGACCGGAAACTTCTTCAGTATATGAAGCTTTTGATGGATACGGAAGAGATTTTCCTGGAGCCGAGCGCCTGCGCCGGATTTGCAGGTGTGTCAGCGATGGCAGCACAGGAGGAATTTCAGAAGTATGTGAAGGAACACGGGCTGGAGCCGGTGATGGGAAACGCCGTACAGATCGTCTGGGCGACCGGAGGAAGCCTGGTGCCGGAAGAGATGCGCAGGCAGTATCTGGAAGAGGCACGGATCCTGTCACTGAACGTACCGGGATTTACAGAAAGTGGAAACTGGTACAAAGGAAACCTTCACAGCCACACGGTCAATTCTGACGGCCATCTGACACCGGCGGAGTCGGTGAAACTGTTCCGGGAGCACGGGTATCATTTCCTCTGCTTTTCCGAACACGATCGTTATACCGATTACAGGGACGAATTTGACTGTGAGGACTTTATTATCCTTCCGGGGCTTGAGGCCTCTGCCGTGCTCTATGAGTCAGAAGGATCGAAACTCAGACCGAAGGTGCATCACATCCATGGAATTCTCGGCACGAAAGAAATGCAGAAACAGGCCACAAAAGAGCCGTACAAGCATATGGAGATCCATCCGGTGGACAAATATTACGGAGACTGGGATGGAGCGAAAGCGGCGCAGAAACTGGCGGATGAGATGACGTCCAGAGGAATGATCGCGACCTACAATCATCCGATCTGGTCCAGAGTGCGGGAGGAAGAATTCATCCATACAAAAGGAATCTGGGCGCTGGAAATCTATAATTACGGCACGGTAAATGAAAGTGCCACCGGATATGATGAGACATACTGGGATGTCATGCTGCGGGAAGGGAAACAGATCTTTGCCTTTGCATCCGATGACAATCATAATGACGGGATTGTGGAAGACGCCTGCGGCGGATATATCGTTGTAAAGGCAGAGGAACTTTCCCGCGAAGCGATTGTAAAAAACATGCTGGCAGGAAATTATTATTCATCCTCAGGACCGGAAATCTACGACTGGGGAATCCGGGACGGAAAAGCATATGTCAGCTCAAGCCCGGTGTACAGGATCGATTTTATCGCAGGCAACTGTATTAACGACGGGACATCAATTGTATGCAGATCTGTGGACGAGACAGTGGAAAGCGGCGAATATGTCCTTAAAGGACATGAGAAATATGTGAGGGTAAAATGTACTGACCGGTACGGAAAGACTGCATGGAGCAATCCGATTTTCCTTGACCGGGAAAATGCATAGTTTTCCGGAAGGGGAAAACGAAAGAAGATACCGGAGAGTCCGGAATCATTAATAGAAAAAGAGACAGAAAAAGAGTGCGGATGAAATATTCCGCACTCTTTATGCTGTCTTATTTCTTTTTTGATTTTGATGAATTCTTGGAAGCCTCTTCCCTGGCTGCTTCCTTAGCTCTTGCAAAAAATCCTTTTTTCTTCTTTGGAGCTTCCAGAGGCCCTCTGACACCTCTTACTCCTGTAATATAAATACCGCTCACGGTAGCTTTGACTTCTTTTTTCACAGGAACAAGCGGGTAAACCTTATCATCACACATAAATGTCATGATCTTCGGCCCGACTTTTGCCTTAACGACATAAACCTTGGACCGGCGTAAATATTTCGGCGTGCTTTCCATTACGATAGATGGAAAACCGGCATCTTTCAGCTTCATACGGCCCTTGTCTATGACGAGTATGGAAATTGTCTGAGCCATGGCATCGATCTTCTCCTGCTGTTCCGCCTGCTTCTTCTGAGCGCGCTTTCCAAGAAAATAAAGGACGATCAGAGCGATGACCAGAATAACAAGAATCACGAGTGATACGATAAAAAACGGACTCATCTTAATTACTCTCCTCCAATCTTTTGTTACACATGTTGTATTGTAGCATTGTTTTTGGGGAAGCGCAAGTAGTTTGCAGGCGGGTTGCATCTTTTTTCCCCTGCAAGTATAATAAGAGAGGAATCGAGGAGGAAATAGTATATGGAAATAATATTCGAATTAACAAAAGACGCAGCTCTTTGGATACTGGACAACCTCGTATTCATCAACATCATTTTATCGATCATTATTATTTTCTTTCAAAGACGAAATCCGACAGCGGTCTGGACATGGCTTTTAGTCCTTTACTTTATTCCGATTGTCGGTTTTATCCTGTACCTTGTGGTGGGACAGGACTATAGAAAAAGTAAAATGTTCAAGATGAAAGAGATTGAAGATGAGATCAAGTACGCGGTGAGGCGCCAGGAGGAATTGATCTACCGGAGGAAGCTGAGACTGAAAACCCCGGAGATGGAGCGGTTCCAGAGCCTGATTCTTTATAACCTCAATGCGGCCGAAGCAGTGCTGACAGATAACAATGACATTCGGATTTACACGGACGGCAGGGAGAAATTCGATGCCCTGATCGCAGAAATGAACGGGGCGAAAAATTACATTCATCTGCAGTATTATATTATCCGGAATGACGAACTATGGCAGGAAATTGAAGAAGTACTGACAAGAAAAGTACAGGAAGGTGTTGAAGTCCGGGTGCTTTTTGACAGTATGGGCTGCCGGAAAATGAGGGAACGTTCCTGGAGACGTCTCGAAAAGGCCGGCGTCCAGGTGGCAGAGTTTTTCCCGGCATTTCTGGGTCAGCTGCAGCTGCGCGTCAATTACCGGAACCACAGAAAGATTGCGGTCATTGACGGCAGAGTCGGATTTGTAGGGGGATTTAATATCGGAAGAGAATATCTGGGGCTTGATACGAAGAAATTCGGATACTGGAGAGACACCCATCTTTGTATCGAAGGATCCGCAGTGACATCCCTTGCTGTCCGCTTTGTACTGGACTGGAACTACGCGGCCAAGGAAAATCTTTTCCTTCAGGACCGGCTTTTTGAAATTCCGGAATATGAGAGAGACGGAAGGTCTCTCGTACAGATTGTATCCAGCGGACCGGACTCCAAATACGACAGCGTCCGGGATAACTACTTAAAGATGATTCAGATGGCCGAAAAGTACATCTACATCCAGACCCCGTATTTCATACCGGACCAGCCGATTCTGGACTCCTTAAAAATCGCGGCAAAATCAGGAGTCGATGTCCGGATCATGATCCCGTGTAAACCGGATCACCCGTTCGTTTACTGGGCGACCTATTCCTATCTTGGCGAAATGGCGGCCGCAGGAGCAAGATGCTACACATACCAGAACGGATTTCTCCACGCAAAGACCATGACTGTTGACGGCCTGGTCAGCTGCGTCGGGACCGCCAACATGGACATTCGCAGCTTTCAGCTCAACTTCGAAGTCAACGCCACCATCTACAGCGAAGGAACAGCAAAAAAACTGGAAGACGCATTCGAAAACGACCTCCTCGTCTGCAAAGAGGTGACAGAAGAAACCTACAGACAACGCGGCCTGTCCATCCGCATCCGGGAACAGATCTCCAGACTGTTCTCACCACTTCTGTAGAACTTACGTATTTTTGGGGACGTGTTCCGATGCACAGGTACACGACGTAAATGACAAAAAAATCCCCGAAACCCGCATAAAATAAGGCAAAACTTGAATTATCAGATTTTTTTCATCGGGGACGGGTTCCGGTGCACAGGTACACGTCCCCGATGATGCGAAAGGAGTGGAGGATATTGAAGGAGTTTCTTGAGAATGTGAGAGGTTTGATGCCGCTTGTGCATAATATTACGAACTATGTGACGGTGAATGATGTGGCGAATGTGCTGCTGGCGTGTGGTGGAAGTCCGATCATGTCGGATGAGCCGGAGGATGTGGAGGATATTACTTCAATCTGCGGTGGTCTGAATATTAATATTGGTACGCTGCACAAGACGAGTATTGACGGGATGGTCCGTGCGGGGAAGCGGGCGAATGCGTTATCCCACCCGGTGCTTCTGGATCCGGTGGGGGCGGGAGCGAGTGTGTTCAGGACGAATACGGCGTTGAAGCTGATGGAGGAACTGAAGCTCACTGTGATTCGTGGAAACATCTCGGAGATCAAGACGCTTTATCTTGGGAGCGGAACGACAAAGGGGGTAGACGCGGATATTGCGGATGCCGTGACGGAGGAGAATCTGGAGGAGAGTATCGTTTTTGTCAAATCGTTTGCGAAGAAAGAGGGATGTATCATAGCTGTGACCGGAGCGATTGATCTGGTCACCGATGGAGACAGGTGTTACGTGATTCGCAATGGTCGTCCGGAAATGGGCAAAATCACCGGAACCGGATGCCAGCTTTCGGGTATGATGACGGCATATCTGACAGCGAATCCGGAGCATCCGCTTGATGCGGCGGCAGCGGCAGTCTGTGTGATGGGACTTGCCGGAGAGACGGCGTGGAAGCGGATGGAGGATGGGGATGGAAATGCCACCTACCGGAACCGGATTATCGATGCTATCTACAATATGACCGGGGAGGACCTGGAGAAAGGAGCTGTTTATGAAGTGCGATAGAAAAGATTTTGTTCTTTATGCGGTGACAGACCGGAGCTGGCTGAATGGTAAGACGCTGACAGAGCAGGTGAGAGAAGCGCTGGAAGGGGGAGCAACCTTTATCCAGTTAAGAGAGAAAAATCTGGATGAGGAGACATTTCTTGAGGAAGCAAAAGAAATTCAGAAATTGTGCCGGGAATATCAGGTGCCGTTTGTCATCAATGATAATGTGAAGATTGCAGAGGAGATTGGTGCGGACGGGGTTCATGTCGGTCAAAAAGACATGGAAGCGGAAGATGTGAGAAAGCGGCTTGGGCCGGACAAGATTATTGGTGTTTCTGCCCAGACTGTGGAGCAGGCAAAAAAAGCGGAGCAGCACGGCGCGGATTACCTTGGAGTGGGAGCCGTGTTCCCGACGGGCTCCAAGGCGGATGCCACGGAGGTAAGCCATGAAGTATTAAAGGAAATCTGCAGGGCGGTCCGGATTCCGGTCATTGCCATCGGAGGTATCAGCAGAAAAAATGTGATGGAGCTGAAAGGCAGCGGTATCTGCGGTGTGGCTGTGATCAGCGCGATTTTTGCAAGCAGGGATATCAGGACAGCGGCGGCAGAGTTAAAAAAGAGTGTGGAAGAGATGATTAAAGAATGATCAAGGGAGTTATTTTTGATGTGGACGGAGTCCTGCTTGATTCGATGCCGGTCTGGGAAGAGATCGGCGAACTTTATCTGAAAAGCCAGGGACGGGAAGGGAAACCGGGGCTTCGGGAAATTTTGTTTCCGATGAGTCTTGAGCAGGCAGCAGACTATCTGATCCGGGAGTATGATCTTCCGAAGACGGCCGTCCGGGTGGTAGAGGAAGTCAACGGGATGATCCGGACATTTTATGCGGAGAAGGCAGAATTAAAGCCGGGAGTCCGGCGGTATCTGGAACAATTCCGGAAAGCGGGGATTCCGATGGCTGTTGCAACTTCGAGCGGAAGAGAAAATGTGGAAGCTGCATTTCGAAGACTTTCGGTGCTGGATCTGTTTCAGGATATTTTGACTTGTTCGGAAGTGGGACAGGGGAAAAATCATCCGAAGATCTATCTGGAGGCAGCAGAAAAAATTGGTACAAGACCGGAAGAAACGTGGGTATTTGAGGATACCTGCCATGCACTTCTGACCGCGAAGAGGGCAGGCTTCCGGACGGTGGCGGTTTATGACCGGGCAAGCAGAAAAGATCTGGACACCTTAAAATCCGAGGCGGATATATTTCTGACGGAGTACGGGGATGTGGAATTGTTTTTGCAGCAGGCATCTGCTCGGTAATCAGGCGGGAATGCGGCGAAAAAAGAAAGGACGTGTGGAAAATGAGAACAGCATTGACAATTGCGGGAAGTGACTCCAGTGGAGGTGCGGGGATTCAGGCGGATATCAAAACCATGACTGCAAACGGTGTATTTGCCATGAGTGCGGTGACTGCGTTGACTGCACAGAATACGACCGGGGTGAAAGATATCATGGAGGTTTCTCCTGCGTTTTTAAAGGAGCAGCTGGACTGTGTTTTTACTGATATCCGGCCGGACGCGGTAAAGATCGGCATGGTTTCGTCTTCGGAACTGATCCGGGCTATTGCAGACAAACTAAAGGAATACAGGGCTGAAAATATTGTGGTGGATCCGGTGATGGTAGCGACAAGCGGGGCAAGACTGATCAGCGAAGATGCAGTAGAAACCTTAAAGGAATGTCTTCTCCCGGAGGCGGACATCCTGACACCAAACATTCCGGAGGCGGAGGTTCTTTCCGGGATGAGGATCTGCACAGAAGAGGATATGATCTGTGCCGGACAGAAGATCAGTGAAACGTACCATCTGGCTGTACTGGTCAAGGGAGGCCATCAGTTAAATGATGCCAATGACCTGCTATGTCAGGGCGGTGTCTGTCGCTGGTTTTACGGAAAGCGGATCGACAACCCGAACACCCATGGAACCGGGTGCACATTGTCAAGCGCTATTGCCTCCAATCTGGCAAAGGGCTTTTCCATGGAGGAATCGGTGGAACGGGCAAAAACTTACATATCCGGAGCGCTGGGAGCCATGCTGGATCTGGGAAAGGGCAGCGGACCGATGAACCATGCCTTTGACATTCACGGAATGTTTGTCCGGGAAGCAGGAAAAGAGGCTGAATAGAAGCGGGAAAAGGACGGCTTGTCAAGAGAACAGAAGTATGATATAACTGGAAAGAGATGATAATAAAGGAGACAGGAGTATGAATAATAAAAGGAAACAGGCTCTGGCTGCAGGAGTATGTATGATTGCGGCTGTATCCCTGCTGGCCGGATGCGGACCGAAGGAAATCGAAAATGATTATGTCAAAATTAATGGATATACAGACCTGGAAGTCAGCGAGATCACAGAGACGGAAGTGACCGACGAAACCGTGGATTCCCAGATCGAACAGATCCGGCAGAATTATGCGACCTATACGGAGATTACAGACCGGGCTGCTCAGGAGGGAGATATGGTTACGATCGATTATTCCGGAGCGATTGACGGAGTTGCCTTTGACGGAGGCACGGCATCCGGACAGCAGCTCGAACTTGGAGCGGGCGGATATATTGATGGATTTGAGGATGGAATTGTAGGCCATACAACAGGGGAAACTTTTGATGTCAATACGACATTCCCGGACCCGTACGAGAATAACCCTGATCTGGCCGGAAAAGATGCGGTATTTACAATCACACTGACAAAGATCGAAGAAGTTTCCCTTCCGGAGTTGAATGATGAGTTTGTCACCATGGTGAAGGGCGAAGACACAACAGTTGATGATTATAAGAAAGAAATCAGGGATATCCTGGAAAGTCAGGCCGAGGTACAGGATCAGACACAGAGACAGACGGAGATTGTTGACGCTCTGATGGAGAATGTAGAGCTGAAAGAATATCCGGAGGATAAAGTAGAAGAATATACCAGCCTTATGAAAGAGCAGTACCAGCAGATCGCAACTTCCTTAAATATGGAGTATGCGGATTTTCTGGAACAGTACATGGGGATGGACGAGGAAGCATTTAATGAAGAGATAGATACACAGGTCAAAGAGTATGTCAAACAGCAGGAAGTGCTGGATCTGATTGCCGGGGAGGAGAACATTACCGTATCCGACGACGAGATTGATGAGTGGGTAGAACAGAATGCGCAGGCACAGCAGATGACAGCGGATGAGCTGAAAGAGCAGTATTCGGAAGATGAACTGAAAGAACAGGCATTAAATGAAAAAGTGATTTCCTGGCTTTGGGATGAAGCAAAAGTGACATCGGAAAGCTCTGATAATGAATAGGAATCCATAAACGCAGAGGCGTATCAGTTATTGGGAGACAGGACTGATACGCCGTTTATATTACGCAGAAAAGAACGAAAATCGAAAGAATCTGTTGCGTAAAGCGGGGAAACATAAGATAATATGAGATAAGGGGATATCTTTATATTTCTTGATTGGGGGATACAACATGAGACGCTGCTTTTATGACAGACAGACGGGAGCGGTCTTTTATGACCTGCAGAGAGGAAAGAGGGAAACAATTGAGGTGGCCATTCTTTCCGGAGGGAAAGTGCGGGTAAAAGCACCGTACCGGATGCCGGAAACAGCCATCCGCAGATTTTTAAAAGAAAAGGCTCCATGGGTCAAAGAGCAGCTGGAAAAGATCGAAAAGAGCCGTAGAGAATGGATGGAAAAACGGTTTCAGGACGGCAGCGTCTTTTATTATCTGGGAGAGCCGTTGAAGCTTTCGATAAAGAAATCAGAAGGTGAGACTGTATGGCAGAGAGACGGACAGCTGCTGATAGATCAGACAGCAGCAACACCTCAGAAGCGGAAAGAGCAGTTGGAAAAATGGTACCGGATCCGGGCAAAAGAAAATATTGAAAGCCGGGTGAAGGTGTTTGCCGCAAAGATCGGGGAGAGCCCGAACAAAGTGACTATCAAGGCACAGAAAACAAGATGGGGCAGCTGCAGCAGCCTTGGAAATTTGAATTTCAACTGGAGGTTGATCATGATGCCGCAGAAGATTATTGACTATGTGGTGGTTCATGAGCTGTGTCACTTGAAGGAGATGAACCATTCCTCGGCTTTCTGGAACCGGGTGGAGGAAATAATGCCGGATTACCGGAACCGCAGGAAATGGCTGAAAAACAATGCATGGAAAGTTGAGTGGGAGCAGATATGAAAGAAAGTTTGAAGTTGGCAGTGGAGAAGGCAAAGAGAGGCGAGAGCGAGGGATTCGGCACGATCTACAGAGAAACCTGTGCGGATGTCTATTTTCGTGCCAGACTGATGATGGGAAACCGCGGCGAAGCCAGAGAACTGGTCCGCCAGATCTACCTTGTCGTGTTCCGGACTATCAGCACGCTCCAGGATCCGGCGAAGATGGAAAAGTGGCTTTATACCGTTCTCTATAAACTCGGGGAGAGAGAATGCCAGAAAAAGAAAGGAATGATTCTGGAGAAAGAAAAGACAGCGCCTTCCTGGGAGGGACAGCGCGCTCCGGAGACGACAGCGGAGCGGCAGCAGATCGTCCGGATTCTGAAATCCAGCTACAAGAAAATAGGAACAGCCGGGAGGCTGGTCTGCCTGGCATACTACTATGAGGGATGGAGCATGGAAGAACTGTCCCGTCTGTGGAAGTGTCCGGCCGAGAAACTGGAGGGAATTCTGGAATATGCAAGGATTGAGCTGGGACTGATGTGTACCCAGGCAGGATATCTGCACGTGGACATTTCTTCGGATATGATGGTCCTGATGTTTGAACTTCTGCGGGAAGACGCGGAAGAAGAAATCCGCCAGGCAAGACTTGGGAAGCTTTATGAAGAGCTGGAAGGAGAGCTTGATATCGAAGATCAGGATGAGCCGGACGAAGAAAAGTCTTTTTTCAGGAAATGGTTCGCCATGATTATCCTTGCAGCAGCGGTGATTATCGGACTTGCCGCAGTTGGAGGGAACTATCTCGGGCAGCTTGTCACCCGCAATGAGACGGAGAAAAACGAAGAGACTGACCAGAACGAAGAAGAGGAAAAGAATACCTGGAGCCTGGCAGACTATAAAGGAAACTGGTGTGACGAGGCGAATGCGGGCTCTGAAGTGATGTCGACGGACGGAATCTGCGAGGTGGAAATCAAAAGTGCCGCAGACCAGAGAGTTGTATTTGATATCCGGAAAACTTACGGAAGCGACGAGGATTATGTATTCCGGGGAGCGAATGACGTGACCGGCGTTGTTTCTGATAAAACGGCCTCTTTTACCTTTTCGGACGAATATAACAACCGGATGGAAGGAACCATCGAATTCCAGGATGAGGCTCTGAAGGTTGTCGTAAAGAGGGCCTCGGGCGGACAGTCAGAAGGGCTGACAGCGGCAATGGACTGCACGATGAAGCGGGATCAGTACGCTGACAGCAGGACAAGACCTCAGGAAGAAGAGGAAGATGAGGATTATATTTTCCCGGAAAGTGACAGCCGGCTTCTGACAGAAGAAGACTTCGAGGGAAAGACAAAAGCAGAACTGCGTCTTGGACGAAATGAGATTTTTGCAAGACATGGAAGAATCTTCGAAACCGAAGATCTTGACGAATGGTTCTCATCCAAAGACTGGTATGAACCGCTCTACACAGCGGATGAATTTTCCCGGAATGTACGGTTGAATTCTTATGAAAGACAGAATGCGAACCTGATTCTGGCGGAAGAGAGAAGAGCCGTGGATTAGACGGGAACGTAGGACAGGACTCCTGCATATGTATGTAAAAAAGACATATGCAGGAGCTTTTATGGCTGTTTCGATTATGCTGGATGCAGGGCACGGCGGAAGAGATCCGGGTGCTGTTTACAAGGGAAGACAGGAGAAAGATGACGCACTTCAGATGGTACTGGCGGTGGGAGAGATTCTGGAAAACCGGGGAATTGATGTTCAGTACACACGGACAACAGACATCTACGAGACACCGTATCAGAAGGCGATGAAAGCAAATGAGGCCGGAGTGGATTATTTTATTTCGATCCACCGGAATTCCTACCCGGTGGACAATGCGGTGTCCGGGGTGGAAAGTCTCGTATATGATCTTTCAGGAATCAAATATGAGATGGCCGAGGATATCAATGACCAGCTGGAGACAATCGGTTTCCGGAATCTGGGAGTGAAGGCAAGACCGAATCTGGTCGTCCTGAAACGGACGAAGATGCCGGCCGTTCTTGTGGAACTGGGATTTATCAATTCCGACACGGATAATCAGATTTTTGATGAGAATTTTGACGCTATTGCTCTGGCAATCGCTGAGGGAATTCTTGATACACTGATGCAGCGCCCGGATATGGACCTGGACAGTGAACCGGAGGAAATGCCGGGGGTGACGCCGGAAACAGAGACGGAGGAAACAGAAGAAGAGGCCCGCTACCACATTCAGGCCGGTGCATTCCGTAATCCGGACAATGCACAAAGGCTGAAGGACGAACTGATTGCAGATGAATTCCCGGCTTTTATCAGCCATGAGGGACCATATTATAAAGTGTTGACAGGAAATTTTGCTTCCGTCGACAAAGCAGCGGATACCGAGCAGGCACTGAAACGGGCCGGATATCAGACGGTGATTGTATCAGAATAAAGACAGATACCGGCACGAAAAAGAAAAGGAGAAATACAGATGGCAGACAGACTGGAATTTCAGGGAAAACTTGGATGGATTCTGGAAGAGGCAAAGCGGCAGGATAACAGGATCCGGAAAGAAGAAATCGAGAAATATTTTGAAGATGACCATTTAAGCGACGAACAGATGGAGCTGGTATACGACTACCTTTTGTCTCAGAAGGTAGCCGTATCAGGATACGAAAGAAAGCATGGGAGAATTCTGACAGAAGAGGAAAGGGAGAAATCCTATTCAGAGGAAGAAAAGCGCTATCTTCGCAATTATCAGATGGAGTTAAGAGAAGTGCAGGGAGAGCAAAAAGGACTTTCCGAATTTCTGGAAAAAGTACTGGGGATCGCGGAATCTGTCCATGACGGGAGCGTTTTTCTCGGGGATCTGGTACAGGAAGGAAATGTCAGCCTGATGCTGGCGCTTCAGGAGACAGAAGACGAAGAAAAGATTCTGGAAGCGGTACAGGAGGGGATCGAGGCATTTCAGGAAGAGCAGAAAGACGTCCATGTCAGAGACCGGAAGATGGTTGAGAAGGTGGACGAGCTGGAAAGACAGATCAAAAAGCTCAAAGAAGAGATGGGCAGAAAGATTACCCTGGAAGAACTTGCCCTTTATACGGACAGGAGCGAGGCGGAAATCCGCTCTGTTTTAAAGCTTGCGGGCGAGGAAGTGAAAGACGAAGAAGAAAACTGACAGATAAACAAAGCGCCGTGCCGGAGCAGATCCGGGAACGGCGCTTTGTTGTTTTCTGATTATATGGCTTTAGCCAGTTAAGCGTGATGGAGTTTTTCGTGTTCCGAAAAATGTAGGCACGCTTAACAAAAAACCACCCGCTATGCGGGTGCGCGTCGATCGTTATACACCAAAAATCACCTTTCC